>NZ_JAUALB010000020.1 GCF_030345795.1 Micromonospora sp. WMMA1363 | reverse complement strand
GCGAGGACACGTCGGGACTCGGGACCGTCCAGGGCGGTCAGCTCGAGGATGACCATCTGGTAGAGCCGTGCCGCGCGGGACCAACTGCCGACCCGGTGCAGCACCGCGGCGAGAGCGGCGGCGGCGGCCACGGTGCGCTCGTCGGAGCGGCCGTGCAGCGGGTGGTGGCCGCGTACGCGTAGGCGGCCCAGCCCGGGCGGCCTGCGGGTCGCCGAGCGCCACCAGCACCCTGGCCTGCAGGCTCGCCGCCTCGGCCAGCTCCGGGGTGGCATTGGCGGGGCGTGGATCGACGTCGGTAAGCGCGTCGGCGAGCAGCCGCCGGGCGCCGGCGAGGTCGCCGGTGGACACCAGGTGGTGCGCATGGTCAGCGAGGTCACCGAAGCCGGAGGGCACGCCCCATCGTGCTCATCCGACAACGGTATGTACAAGTCCCGCGCCGGTCAGGTTTCCTGGAGATGGTCCACCTGGGCTCGCCGATCAGGCGCAGCCGCGGTCCGTCTGTCACCAACCCGAACTTCCGGTCGACGGAGTGGGGTAGAAAGCGGGTGTGGTTGACGCGGTGTTGCGGGAGATGCTGGTCCGGTACGCCGAGGTGTGGTTGCCTCGGGTGTTGGGGCGAGGACGGCGGGGTGTGATCGCGCTCGCCTACGGAGACGGGCCATCCGCGTCCGTCTTTCCCCCGTCCCCGGCTTCGACCCCGGCCCCGACCCCGACCCCGACCCCGGCCGCAGCCGCGGCGGCTGCGGCGGCTGCGGCTGAGGCGGTGCTGGGAGTGGTGGCCGAGCATGCCGACCGGTTGCGCGGGCGGCAGCTGAGCCTGCTTGTGCTCGTCGACGGCACCGAGGAACTGCCGGCCCGGCTCGGTGCCGTCGAGGCGACGCTGCCGCCCGAGGTCGCCGTCCACCTGGTGCCCGGCGGTCCCGCCCGGCTGCCCGTCGCGCTGAAAGCGGTCGGGGCCGCCCGGGCGCCGCTGCTGGCGTACGTGGACGGTTCGGGTGCGGCGGACCCTGCGGTACTTGCGGCCACCGTGTCCGGGCACCCCGCCGAGGTGCTCCTCGTCACCGACGCCGCCGTCCACACCGGGCCGAACGCGTCGCCCCGACCCGCGCGCGACGCGGCGGTGCCGCCCCCGCCCACGGGCGGTGCGGGCGCGTCCCTGCGGGCGGTACTCACCGGCGCGGGGTTCCCGCTGGTGGCCGAGGTCGACCTCGTCCCGACCGACGGGTCGCCGGCCCGTCGGCTGGCCTTCGGCACCGGGTACGACCGGAGCCTCGAGGCGTTCAAGGACCTGCTCTGGGCGGTCGACGAGCACGCCGGGGCGCGCTACCGCGACCCGGCCGACCCGGCCGGCCGGCTGCTGGACATCGCGCTCGACCCCGAGCCCGGACCGCTACGCCGAGAACTGCTCGCCGAGCTCGTCCGCTCCGGTTCGCGTACGGTGACCGAGCTGCGCCGGCACGCACTGACCGCGACCGTGTACCGCTCCGCCGACGTGCCACGGGCGTTGACCGGTCTGCTGCAGGCCGGCGCGGTCAGCCGTGACCCCGAGCACGGCCGCCTCGGCGGGGACGTGGTCATCGCGGCGGCGTCGCCAGGACCGGCGTAGGACCGCTGTCCTCCCACGACCACTTCAACCGCGGCCGGTTCTCTTCAACCGGGCTCGACTCAACCAGGCCGGACGCGGCGTCCGGTCAGGCTCACCGTGCCGGATCGAGCCGGCGTTGGTTCAACGCCGTCCGGACCGCGCAGTTGCCGCCCGACATCTGTACTAGGCCATCATGCCCGGGGCCGGTTCGTCGGCGACGTCGGCGGGTGGGCGTGGCCGGACGACCCGTGCCGCGGGTGGGCGGTGGGCGGGTGCGTCCGCGGGTCCGTCGGTGGGCCGACCGGGGAGGGGCTGCTCCCGGGCGGCACGGAAGGCCCCCGGACTCATGCCGACCTCGCGGGCGAAGAACCGCCCGAAGTTGGTCGGCTCGGAGAAGCCGAGCCGGCGGCCGATCGCGGCGACCGGCTCGTCGGTCGCCGCGAGCAGCCGCCGGGCCTGCAGGGCCACCGGTCGTCGACGACCTGCTTGGCGCTGCGTCCGGTGACTGCCAGACATGCCGGGTCAGGGTCCGCACCGAGCAGTCCAGGTTGGCGGCGTAGTCCTCCACTCGGCGGGTGTGTCGGTAGCCGCGCTCGACCTCTAGGCAGAGCCGCTGGAAGGTCACCGTCTCGGCGCGCGGCACGGATGTGGCGGCATCGGGCAGCAGGGAAACCCGCAGCAGCAGCACGGCCAGCTGATGACGGAGCAGGCGGCGGCGCGGGCCACCCCGCGTTGCCGTTCGCAGTCCACCGCGAGTTGGCTGATCTCGGCGCTGAACACGTCCTCGTCCGCGCCGGCCAGTTGTCGCCAGGCCGGGACGGCGGCCGGGTCGACGTCGAACCCGCGCAGCGCCTCCGGCGCCCAACGCACCACGGTCGCGTTCAGCTCGGAAACCGAACACCGGAGCACCTGGCCGGTCCGGGCCCGCAGCAGTGTGCGGGCCGGCACGGCTGGGCGGCGAAGTCCAGCTCCAGGCCCCCGTGCCCGTCGGTGACCAGGACGAGCAGGTCCCGGTCCAGCAGCGCCGGACGCCGCCACTCAGGATCAGGTACGAGGTCATCCAGAGCGAGTGTCTCGATCTCGGCGGCGCGCAGATCGGACCGGCGGAGGGCTGACCAGGAGGAACCATCACCTGCGACGGTAGCCCGCGGCGACGACTGCCGCACCCCGGGCACGCGCCGCGCCCTCGCGCGGATGATCCGGGCACATATGTGCCCGGATCATCCGCGCGAGCGCGGCGCGTGGCCCGGGGTGCGGCAGTCGTCGCCGCGGGCTACCGTCGCAGGTGATGGTTCCTCCTGGTCAGCCCTCCGCCGGTCCGATCTGCGCGCCGCCCGAGATCGAGACACTCGCTCTGGATGACCTCGTACCTGATCCTGAGTGGCGGCGTCCGGCGCTGCTGGACCGGGACCTGCTCGTCCTGGTCACCGACGGGCACGGGGGCCTGGAGCTGGACTTCGCCGCCCAGCCGTGCCGGCCCGGCACACTGCTGCGGGCCCGGACCGGCCAGGTGCTCCGGTGTTCGGTTTCCGAGCTGAACGCGACCGTGGTGCGTTGGGCGCCGGAGGCGCTGCGCGGGTTCGACGTCGACCCGGCCGCCGTCCCGGCCTGGCGACAACTGGCCGGCGCGGACGAGGACGTGTTCAGCGCCGAGATCAGCCAACTCGCGGTGGACTGCGAACGGCAACGCGGGGTGGCCCGCGCCGCCGGCCTGCTCCGTCATCAGCTGGCCGTGCTGCTGCTGCGGGTTTCCCTGCTGCCCGATGCCGCCACATCCGTGCCGCGCGCCGAGACGGTGACCTTCCAGCGGCTCTGCCTAGAGGTCGAGCGCGGCTACCGACACACCCGCCGAGTGGAGGACTACGCCGCCAACCTGGACTGCTCGGTGCGGACCCTGACCCGGGCATGTCTGGCAGTCACCGGACGCAGCGCCAAGCAGGTCGTCGACGACCGGGTGGCCCTGCAGGCCCGGCGGCTGCTCGCGGCGACCGACGAGCCGGTCGCCGCGATCGGCCGCCGGCTCGGCTTCTCCGAGCCGACCAACTTCGGGCGGTTCTTCGCCCGCGAGGTCGGCATGAGTCCGGGGGCCTTCCGTGCCGCCCGGGAGCAGCCCCTCCCCGGTCGGCCCACCGACGGACCCGCGGACGCACCCGCCCACCGCCCACCCGCGGCACGGGTCGTCCGGCCACGCCCACCCGCCGACGTCGCCGACGAACCGGCCCCGGGCATGATGGCCTAGTACAGATGTCGGGCGGCAACTGCGCGGTCCGGACGGCGTTGAACCAACGCCGGCTCGATCCGGCACGGTGAGCCTGACCGGACGCCGCGTCCGGCCTGGTTGAGTCGAGCCCGGTTGAAGAGAACCGGCCGCGGTTGAAGTGGTCGTGGGAGGACAGCGGTCCTACGCCGGTCCTGGCGACGCCGCCGCGATGACCACGTCCCCGCCGAGGCGGCCGTGCTCGGGGTCACGGCTGACCGCGCCGGCCTGCAGCAGACCGGTCAACGCCCGTGGCACGTCGGCGGAGCGGTACACGGTCGCGGTCAGTGCGTGCCGGCGCAGCTCGGTCACCGTACGCGAACCGGAGCGGACGAGCTCGGCGAGCAGTTCTCGGCGTAGCGGTCCGGGCTCGGGGGTCGAGCGCGATGTCCAGCAGCCGGCCGGCCGGGTCGGCCGGGTCGCGGTAGCGCGCCCGGCGTGCTCGTCGACCGCCCAGAGCAGGTCCTTGAACGCCTCGAGGCTCCGGTCGTACCCGGTTGCCGAAGGCCAGCCGACGGGCCGGCGACCCGTCGGTCGGGACGAGGTCGACCTCGGCCACCAGCGGGAACCCCGCGCCGGTGAGTACCGCCCGCAGGGACGCGCCCGCACCGCCCGTGGGCGGGGGCGGCACCGCCGCGTCGCGCGCGGGTCGGGGCGACGCGTTCGGCCCGGTGTGGACGGCGGCGTCGGTGACGAGGAGCACCTCGGCGGGGTGCCCGGACACGGTGGCCGCAAGTACCGCAGGGTCCGCCGCACCCGAACCGTCCACGTACGCCAGCAGCGGCGCCCGGGCGGCCCCGACCGCTTTCAGCGCGACGGGCAGCCGGGCGGGACCGCCGGGCACCAGGTGGACGGCGACCTCGGGCGGCAGCGTCGCCTCGACGGCACCGAGCCGGGCCGGCAGTTCCTCGGTGCCGTCGACGAGCACAAGCAGGCTCAGCTGCCGCCCGCGCAACCGGTCGGCATGCTCGGCCACCACTCCCAGCACCGCCTCAGCCGCAGCCGCCGCAGCCGCCGCGGCTGCGGCCGGGGTCGGGGTCGGGGTCGGGGCCGGGGTCGAAGCCGGGGACGGGGGAAAGACGGACGCGGATGGCCCGTCTCCGTAGGCGAGCGCGATCACACCCCGCCGTCCTCGCCCCAACACCCGAGGCAACCACACCTCGGCGTACCGGACCAGCATCTCCCGCAACACCGCGTCAACCACACCCGCTTTCTACCCCACTCCGTCGACCGGAAGTTCGGGTTGGTGACAGACGGACCGCGGCTGCGCCTGATCGGCGAGCCAGGTGGACCATCTCCAGGAAACCTGACCGGCGCGGGACTTGTACATACCGTTGTCGGATGAGCACGATGGGGCGTGCCCTCGGCTTCGGTGACCTCGCTGACCATGCGCACCACCTGGTGTCCACCGGCGACCTCGCCGGCGCCCGGCGGCTGCTCGCCGACGCGCTTACCGACGTCGATCCACGCCCCGCCAATGCCACCCCGGAGCTGGCCGAGGCGGCGAGCCTGCAGGCCAGGGTGCTGTGGCGCTCGGCGACCCGCAGGCCGCCCGGGGCTGGGCCGCCTACGCGTACGCGGCCACCACCCGGCTGCACGGCCGCTCCGACGAGCGCACCGTGGCCGCCGCCGCCGCTCTCGCCGCGGTGCTGCACCCGGTCGGCAGTTGGTCCCGCGCGGCACGGCTCTACCAGATGGTCATCCTCGAGCTGACCGCCCTGGA
>NZ_JAUALB010000019.1 GCF_030345795.1 Micromonospora sp. WMMA1363 | reverse complement strand
CCCGCTTTCTACCCACTCCGTCGACCGGAAGTTCGGGTTGGTGACAGACGGACCGCGGCTGCGCCTGATCGGCGAGCCAGGTGGACCATCTCCAGGAAACATGACCGGCGCGGACTTGTACATACCGTTGTCGGATGAGCACGATGGGGCGTGCCCTCCGGCTTCGGTGACCTCGCTGACCATGCGCACCACCTGGTGTCCACGGCGACCTCGCCGGCGCCCGGCGGCTGCTCGCCGACGCGTACCGACGTCGATCCACGCCCCGCCAATGCCACCCCGCGTGGCCGAGGCGGCGAGCCTGCAGGCCAGGGTGCTGGTGGCGCTCGGCGACCCGCAGGCCGCCGGGGCTGGGCCCCTACGCGTACGCAGGCCACCACCCGGCTGCACGGCCGCTCCGACGAGCGCACCGTGGCCGCCGCCGCCGCTCTCGCCGCGGTGCTGCAACCGGGTCGGCAGTGGTCCCGCGCGGCACGGCTCTACCAGATGGTCATCCTCGAGCTGACCGCCCTGGACGGTCCCGAGTCCCGACGTGTCTCGCCGCGCACGCCGACCTCGCCACTGTGGAATACGCGCGCGGCCAGTGCAGGTCGCCCGCGATCGGCTGGCCGACCGCCTGGGAGCTGCACCGCGAGGTGTACGGCGACGGGTACCCAGCGGCATCAAGATGCTCGCCCGGCTCGGCGCGATGCGGCGCGACTGCGGCCGGTTCGCTGAGGCCACGACGATCTCGCCCTCGCCGAGGAGCTGTGCCACCGGCACCTACCCCGGGACGACCCGCTCACGGCAGGTGACCGCGCTCACGCGGGCAGCGGCAAGCCCGGACCACACCTGCACCGACACAATGCCCGTCGGCCGGGAGACCGCCGATCGTGCGACCGCCCGCACGCCCCCACCGGCGACGAGCCGCAGCACTCCCCGTACCACCCGTCGCAGCCGGCTACCGGCCTGCCGGCCCGTACGCCCCGGCTGAGCCGGGCCTGGACGGGCCCGACGTGGTGGAGCACCCGCGGCCGGGTACGCGCCGCCACCGTCGGTCCCGACGCCCGTCAGCCGCTGGACGGAGCGGCGGAGGTACGCCGGTCGCCGGCGAGGCATGGGACACCGGGCCCGACATCACCGACGAGACCTGGCGACCCGAGCAGGAACCGGGGGCGATACCTGGCGTCCCGAGCAGGACAGCGGAGGCTACCGGCCACCCGGCGGCGACGCCGCGACCACTCGTGGACCGGCACCGACACCAACGACGGGTGGCGCCCGCAACCAGCCACGGTTGGCCGCCCGCAACCAGCCACGGTTGGGCCGGCGAACCGACACCGACGAGCTTTGGCGACCGGCACGCCGGCCGCGGAACGGGCCACCGCCGTTCCCCCGTCGGTGTACCCCTCACCGGCGCGGAGGAGGCCGCCGGCGTGCACCGGGTAGCGCACCACGCGGTGCCCGACGACCCGCCGTACCAGCCGTCCCGGCTGCTGCCCGTACCGGTGCACCGTCCAGCACCCCACGGCCAAACGGCTGTTGCCCTCGTCGTGGCGGCGTAGTCGCGGTGGTGCTGCTCGGCACGGCCGCGGTGATCGCCGGAGTGTCCCGGTTGCGGCGCGACGCCCAGCCGCACAACAGCGTACGAGTCCGCCACCGCGGCCCCGGACCACGGGCCGGAGACAACGGGCGGAGTACGCCCGCGCCACGGTGGCGGCCTCACCCGGCACCCCGCCCGGGGCGTTGATCTTGCGAGACGGCAGCGACAACGTGACGTTGCGTTGGACCTACCCGGCCGGCGGCGAGGGACCGGTGGTCATCTCCGGTGGCCGGGCCGGGCAGCAGCAGACCGCTTTCGCGAACCTGCCCGCCGGCACCACCGATTTCGTCGTGTACGGCCTGAACCGCAGCACGACTACTGCTTCACGGTGGCGGTGGTCTGGTCGACCGACACGATCGCCCGGTCGAAGCAGGTCTGCACGGACCGCGGCTAGTCTGCACGGACCGCGGCTAGTCTGCACGGACCGCGGCTAGGGGGGTCGGCCAGGGACATCGCGGTGTCCGGGCCAGGTCAGTGCCCGAACGACGGCCGGGGTGATGCTGGCGCCGGCCTGGGGAGTCCCGCCGGGCGCCCCGAGCGGTCAGCCCGGATCGGCCTTCGAGAAGGGGCCGGCAGCACAGCCGGACCCGCAGCCCGGCCACGGGTCCGCGTCGCGAGCGCGATCCGACCACCGGCCCGGTGGACCAGCTACGCACGATGGCCAGGCCCAGGCAGGCTCCGCGGCGTCCCGGTCGCGCGCCGGGTCCAGTCGGGTGAACGGCCGAAGACCGCTCCCCGGTCCACGAACCGGGATGCCCGGCCGTCGTCGGTCACCGTCACCCGGTGGTACGCGGTCCCGTCGGCCTCGGTGGCGAGCACGACCGGGTACGTGCGTGCCGAACGGCGTTGTCGACAGGGGGTGGTCAGCACCCGGTGCAGCTGGTCCGGATCACCGTCGGCCCCAACGGTTCCCGGGTGTCCAGCACCTCGACCGGGGGTGTCGGATACCGGGCGGCCACCGCGGTGAGCAACCACCCAGTTCGACCGGACCAGGTGGCGAGCGGGCGGGTGCCTCGTCGAGGCGGGCGAGCAGCAGCAGATTGTCGACGAGCCGACCGAGCCGCTCGGTGTCGGTGAGCAGGTCCGCCGACACCGCGGCCAGTCGGTCCGGTCCCCCAGCCGCGCGCGACCTCCAACTCGGTGAGGATGTTGGTCAGCGGCTACGCAGCTCGTGCGCGGCGTCGGCGACAAACGCCCGCTGGCGGGCACGGGCCGACTCCAGCCGGCCCAGCATGCGTTGAGCGTGGCCGCGAGCCGGTGGATCTCGGCCGGGACGCCGGTAACGGTAGCCTCCCGCCCCCGTTCCGCCCGGTGATCTCCTCGGCGCCCCGACGCAGCGCCTCACCGGTCGTAGGGTGGCGCCGACACCCGCCAGGCCACGGCGGCAAGCCCGCCACCAGCAGCAGCGGAAGTGACCAGCAGGACGGTCCGCAGGACGTGCGCGCTCTGCAGTACGTACGCCAGCGACGGGCCACCAGCACGGTGAGCGGGTCGGTGTCGGTGCGGCGGGCACGGCCACCATCCGGACCGGCCCGGTCAGGCCGATCCGCTCGCCCGCAAACGGTGAGTCGTTGCCGCGCGCCGGGTCGAGGCGCTCGGGCCGGACCATTGGACACGAGTCGATCGGCAGTCGATCGAGGCAGCCCGGACCC
>NZ_JAUALB010000018.1 GCF_030345795.1 Micromonospora sp. WMMA1363 | reverse complement strand
GCCGAGGAGAGTTCGTCGTCCAGGGGCAGTTCGTGGTGCAGCAGCGCCGGGTGGTCAGCGGTACAACGCGGTCGATCCGCTGATCGCTGACCCGGTCCGTCTCGGGGTCGTCACGGTGGCATCCTTCCGCCGACCGTGCCCGGGGCCGGCGCCCGGGACGAGCCGGCTGCTCGTACGCAAAAGGGCAGGAACGGAAGCTCCTGCCCGGCCGGCTCGATGCGGTGACGTCAGCTCACGATGAGGTCACCGGCTGGTCGAGCCGGCTGCCTAAACCATCGATACGAGCGCGTCACGCCGACTAGCGTACCCGATCCGACGGCGGCGGCTCACCCCGTCGTCCGGAAAGCCTCGCCGCACGTTCACCTGCATCGATGAAACGGACGGTAGTTTCGGCCTCACCACTCGTCGTGCCCCCCGGAGGTTCCCCCGATGGATCGTCGTACTCTCCTGCGCGCCAGCGTCGTCGGCGGCGCCGCTGCCTTCTCCGGCAGCCTCTGGGTCGGCGCCGCGACCGCGGCGCCGGCCCAACCCGGCACCAGCCCGTACGGACCGCTCCAGCCGGCCGACGCCCAGGGCATCCAGCTACCCGCCGGCTTCACCAGCCGGATCGTCGCCCGGTCTCGGCAGACCGTCGCCGGCACGTCCTACACCTGGCACTACGCGCCCGACGGCGGGGCCTGCTTCGCCGCCGGTGCCGGCTGGATCTACGTCTCGAACTCCGAGATCAATCCCGGTGGCGGTGCGTCGGCGCTGCGGTTCAACGCCGATGGCAGCATCGCCTCGGCGTACCGGATCCTGTCGAACACCCGAAAGAACTGCGCGGGCGGTGCGACGCCGTGGGGGACCTGGCTCTCCTGCGAGGAGGTCAGCCGCGGGTACGTCTACGAGACGTACCCGCAGGGCGGCACGGCCGCGGTGCGGCGGGCCGCGCTGGGGCGGTTCAAGCACGAGGCCGCCGCGTGCGACCCGGATCGCCAGGTGATCTACATGACCGAGGACGAGAGCAGCGGTCGCTTCTACCGGTTCCGCCCGACCACCTGGGGCGACCTCTCCTCCGGCACGCTGGAGGTGCTGGTCGCCGGCAGCGCGACCAGCGGCCCGGTGACCTGGGCCGGGTGCCGGACCCGGACGGATCGCCGAGGTACACCCGCTACCAGGTCTCCGGGGCGAAGAAGTTCAACGGCGGTGAGGGCTGCTGGTACGCCGACGGGACCTGCTGGTTCACCACCAAGGGTGACAACCGGGTGTGGGCGTACGACGCGGTCGACCAGCGCATCGACCTGGCGTACGACGACTCGCTGGTCTCCGGGAGCGCCCCGCTGACCGGGTCGACAACATCACCGGTGCCGGCTCCGGTGATCTGTTCGTGGCCGAGGACGGCGGCAACATGGAGATCAACATCATCACGCCGGACGAGGTGGTCGCTCCGTTCCTGCGAATCACCGGTCAGTCGTCGTCGGAGATCTGCGGTCCGGCGTTCTCGCCCGACGGCACCCGGTTCTACTTCTCGTCGCAGCGGGGCACCTCGGGCTCGATCCTCCGGTCTCTCTCAACAAGCCCCGCTGCGACGAGAAGTAGAACCGGGTGCCGTCGGGCGAGAACGCCGGACCGCAGATCTCCGACGACGACTGACCGGTGATTCGCAGGAACGGAGCGACCACCTCGTCCGGCGTGATGATGTTGATCTCCATGTTGCCGCCGTCCTCGGCCACGAACAGATCACCGGAGCCGGCACCGGTGATGTTGTCGACCCCGGTCAGCGGGGCGCTCCCGGAGACCAGCGAGTCGTCGTACGCCAGGTCGATGCGCTGGTCGACCGCGTCGTACGCCCACACCCGGTTGTCACCCTTGGTGGTGAACCAGCAGGTCCCGTCGGCGTACCAGCAGCCCTCACCGCCGTTGAACTTCTTCGCCCCGGAGACCTGGTAGCGGGTGTACCTCGGCGATCCGTCCGGGTCCGGCACCCGGGCCCAGGTCACCGGGCCGCTGGTCGCGCTGCCGGCGACCAGCACCTCCAGCGTGCCGGAGGAGAGGTCGCCCCAGGTGGTCGGGCGGAACCGGTAGAAGCGACCGCTGCTCTCGTCCTCGGTCATGTAGATCACCTGGCGATCCGGGTCGCACGCGGCGGCCTCGTGCTTGAACCGCCCCAGCGCGGCCCGCCGCACCGCGGCCGTGCCGCCCTGCGGGTACGTCTCGTAGACGTACCCGCGGCTGACCTCCTCGCAGGAGAGCCAGGTCCCCCACGGCGTCGCACCGCCCGCGCAGTTCTTTCGGGTGTTCGACAGGATCCGGTACGCCGAGGCGATGCTGCCATCGGCGTTGAACCGCAGCGCCGACGCACCGCCACCGGGATTGATCTCGGAGTTCGAGACGTAGATCCAGCCGGCACCGGCGGCGAAGCAGGCCCCGCCGTCGGGCGCGTAGTGCCAGGTGTAGGACGTGCCGGCGACGGTCTGCCGAGACCGGGCGACGATCCGGCTGGTGAAGCCGGCGGGTAGCTGGATGCCCTGGGCGTCGGCCGGCTGGAGCGGTCCGTACGGGCTGGTGCCGGGTTGGGCCGGCGCCGCGGTCGCGGCGCCGACCCAGAGGCTGCCGGAGAAGGCAGCGGCGCCGCCGACGACGCTGGCGCGCAGGAGAGTACGACGATCCATCGGGGGAACCTCGGGGGGCACGACGAGTGGTGAGGCCGAAACTACCGTCCGTTTCATCGATGCAGGTGAACGTGCGGCGAGGCTTTCCGGACGACGGGGTGAGCCGCCGCCGTCGGATCGGGTACGCTAGTCGGCGTGACGCGCTCGTATCGATGGTTTAGGCAGCCGGCTCGACCAGCCGGTGACCTCATCGTGAGCTGACGTCACCGCATCGAGCCGGCCGGGCAGGAGCTTCCGTTCCTGCCCTTTTGCGTACGAGCAGCCGGCTCGTCCCGGGCGCCGGCCCCGGGCACGGTCGGCGGAAGGATGCCACCGTGACGACCCCGGAGACGGACCGGGTCAGCGATCAGCGGATCGACCGCGTTGTACCGCTGACCACCCCGGCGCTGCTGCACCACGAACTGCCCCTGGACGACGAACTCTCCTCGGCCGTGCTCACCGGCCG
>NZ_JAUALB010000017.1 GCF_030345795.1 Micromonospora sp. WMMA1363 | reverse complement strand
CCGCCACCGGGATTGATCTCGGAGTCGAGACGTAGCTCCAGCCGGCACCGGCGGCGAAGAAGGCCCCGCCGTCGGGCGCGTAGTGCCAGGTAGGACGTGCGGCGACGGTCTGCCGAGACCGGGCGGACGATCGGCTGGTGAAGCCGGCGGGTAGCTGGATGCCCTGGGCGTCGGCCGGCTGGAGCGGTCCGTACGGGCTGGTGCCGGGTTGGGCCGGCGCCGCGGTCGCGGCGCCGACCAGAGGCTGCCGGAGAAGGCAGCGGCGCCGCCGACGAAGCTGGCGCGCAGGAGAGTACGACGATCCATCGGGGGAACCTCCGGGGGGCACGACGAGTGTGAGGCCGAAACTACCGTCCGTTTCATCGCTGCAGGTGGAACGTGCGGCGAGGCTTTCCGGACGGGGTGAGCCGCCGCCGTAGGATCGGGTACGCTAGTCGGCGTGACGCGTCGTATCGATGGTTTAGGCAGCCGGCTCGACCAGCCGGTGACCTCATCGTGAATGACGTCACCGCATCGAGCCGGCCGGGCAGGAGCTTCGTTCCTGCCCTTTTGCGTACGAGCAGCGGCTCGTCCCGGGCGCCGGCCCCGGGCACGGTCGGCGGAAGGATGCCACCGTGACGACCCCGGAGACGGACCGGGTCAGCGATCAGCGGATCGACCGCGTTGTACCGCTGACCACCCCGGCGATGCTGCACCACGAAATCTGCCCCTGGACGACGAAACTCTCCTCGGCCGTGCTCACCGGCCGGCGCGCGGTCGGGCGGGTGCTCGACCGCACCGACGACCGCCTGCTGGTCGTGGTCGGCCCGTGCTCGGTGCACGACCCGGCCGCCGCTCTCGACTACGCCCACCGGCTTCGGCGAGGTCGCCGATCGGCTCGCGACGACCTGCTCGTCGTGATGCGCTCTACTTCGAGAAGCCACGCTCGACGGTGGGCTGGAAGGGGCTTATCAACGACCCCGGGCTGGACGGCTCCGGCGACGTGAACACGGCCTGCGCAAGCCCGTATGCTGCTCGTGCGGCGACGTGCTGCGGCTGGGACTCCTCGGTGGGGGACGTAGCTTCCTGGACCCGATCTCCCCGCAGTACATCGCGGACACGGTGGCGTGGGGCGCGATCGGCGCCGCACGGTGGAGAGCCAGGTGCACCGGCAGCTCGCTCCGGGTCCATGCCGATCGGCATGAAGAACCGCCCCGACGGCAGCGTCTCGACGGCGGTGGACGCCATCCGCGCGGCCGGCGTGCCGCATGTCTTCCCCGGCATCGACGTCTCCGGCACCCGGCGATCATGCACACTCGGGGCAACGCGGACGGCCACCTGGTGTTGCGCGGCGGCGGCGGCCGGCCGAATACGACGAGGGAGTCGGTGGCGGGAGCTCTGGAGCTGCTGCGAGCGGCCGGCCTGCCGAGCGGCGGTCATCGATCCAGCCACGCAACAGCGGCAAGGACCACCGCAACCAGCCGTGGTGGCGCCGACGTGGCCGCCAGCTTGTGGCCGGGCAGCGGGGCATCGTCGGGGTGATGCTGGAGAGCTTCCTCCTGCCGGGCGGCAGGACCTGGACCCGACCCGCGAGCTCACATACGGCCAGTCGACACCGACCGCTGCATCGGTGGGACCTGACCGACCAGGTCCTGACCGACCTGGCGCGGCCGTCCGCACCCGCCGCCCCACACCGCCCTGCCCTGACTCCTCGACCCTCGGCCGGTTGGTCGGAGGTTCCGTGCGGGCACGGAAAACCTCCCGACCAACGAGGGCGGCCGGGTGCGTTTGGGGGGCGGCGGTCGGTAGGCGACGGACGTGACCGAAAACCACCCGTGACCGAGGCGCCCGGGACCGAGTCGTCCCTCCGGCGCCTCGAC
>NZ_JAUALB010000016.1 GCF_030345795.1 Micromonospora sp. WMMA1363 | reverse complement strand
CCCCTCTCTTGTACGGCTTGCTTGGGTCGGTCTCGTAGAACTGCTCGGAGCTGACCTCGGGCGGCGGCGACTTGTACATCCGGATCTCGTTGTCGAACGGCCTGCGGTCTGCGGCGCACCCTGCACCATCAGATACCGGCCACCTGGTCGAAGTCGTTGCACAGGCCGTCCGGGAAGCGCGTCGAGGCGGAGTTGAGCAGCAGCCGCGGCGTCTCGATCGAATACCCCGCGACGGCCACCATGCGGGCCCGCTGGAACCGGCCGATCCCGTCCCGTACGTAATGCACCCGGTCGCCCGACCGGTCCGCGCATCCACCTCGATCCGGGTGACCATCGAATCCGGTCGGACCTCGGCGCCGTGGGCGAGCGCGTCCGGGATATGGGTGATCAGCGGCGACGCCTTCGCGTTCACCTTGCAGCCCTGCAGGCAGAAACCGCGGTAGATGCAGTGCGGCCGGTTCCCGAAACGCCCGTTGACGATCGCCACCGGCCCGACCTTCGCGGTGATCCCCGCCTTACGAGCGCCGCGCAGGAAGATCTCGCCGTTGCCGCTGACCGGGTGCGGCCGGTGCGCATAGGTGTGCGGATCACCCCACGGCCAGGCTTCCCCGGCGACCGGCAGCTCTTCCTCGATCGCCGCGTAGTAGCCCTTCAGGTCGTGGTAGGAGAGCGGCCAGTCGATGCCCACGCCGTCCCGGGTGTACGTCTCGAAATCGCTCGGGTGGAAGCGGGGCGTGTAGCCGGCGTAGTGCACCATCGACCCGCCGACACCCGGCCGGAGTTGTTGGAGCCCAGCGGCACCGGGTCGGCGCCGTCGATCACCCGCGGATCCGTCCAGTACAGCCGGTGCGAACCCGCCTCGTCACTGACCCAGTCGCGATCCGGGTCCCAGAACGGGCCGGCGTCCAGCGCCACCACCCGCCAGCCGGCCCGGGCCAGCCGCTGGGTCAGCACCGACCCGCCGGCCCCGCAGCCGACGACCACCAGGTCCACCTCGTCGGTGTCGTCGAACCGGCGCATGTCGCGGCGCAGCCTGTGGTTGGTCCGGGTGCCGTCGTTCGGGATCAGCCAGGCCGACTCGTTACGCTCGCGGACAGCGCTCATCGCGGCTCCTCGTCCGGCCGGGTGTCGACCACCTCGAACGGCTCCCGACGATCCACTCCGGTGTTCTTGTAACCCCGCGGATAGGCCGGCCCCGGAAAACCCATCTCCGACCATGCGTCCGGATGGGCGTAGAAGGCGGTGCAGGCGTACCGCGTCCACAGGCTCCCACCCGGGCTGCCGGCAGGCCGTGCCAATCGGCGTCGCCGGCATCCTGAACGGCCTGGATCAACGCGTTCTGTTCCTTCTCCCCGGCGGACGCGAACCCGTCCTCCCGCAGGGCGGCCAACGTGTCGCGCCATGCCTGACCGTCCTCGGCATGTCGGCGTAGCGCCAACCGTCGGTCTGCGACTCGGCCAGTCGCGCGTCGATCATCGCAGCGACCGGGATCCGGCCGTTGCCGCCCTGACCGAGCAGCCGGTCGCACAGCACAGTCGCGATCGCCTGTTCGTCGGGGTTGAAGAACCGGAAGTCCCGCAGGTTGCTGATCCGCTCCAGCACCACCCCGGTCGTCACCGGATCCCAATGCCGCTGCTGAGACAGCGCGTCGAAACCAGGAAACCGCACGTTCTCAGCGTTCACGTCGCAGCACCGCCGCCAACATGCCCATCCCGCCGACCATCGTCACCAGCAACGGCGCCAACAGAGGTGGCCCCATCTCCATGTTGTAGCGCGCGTTGCGCCAGCCGCCCGGCTTCTGCGCGATCCCGCGGGCGTGCAGGTACGTGCCCTGCAAGCCGTTCGCCACGATGGCCGCGGAAGCGATTGGCAGTGCCGTTTTGGCCATCCGCCGGCTGAAGAACCCCGCGACCCCCGCCGCCGCTCCAACCGGACCGAGCGCAACCGGCGCCCACATCATTTTGTTGCCGAAACTCGCCGAGTCGTGCTCGAAGTAGATTTCCGCCGCCGTCACCAACGCTCCGGCCGCGGTCAGCGCGGACAGACTGCGCTCGAACCGCCCTGTCCGCACGTCCCCGACCACGCGATCGATATCCCACCGCGCCGCCGACGACGACCTCCGCCGGATCTGCATTGTGCCCCCATACGGTACGCAACGGCCGTGATCGAGCCAGGAGGTGGATGCGCCGTCAGTGTGCCCGGCCCTGTCTGTCGTGGCGGGCTCCGACCATGTCGACGACGACGGTAAGCAGCGGACGTGATTGGTAGTGCCATCTTGGCCATCCGCCGGCTGAAGAACCCCGCGACCCCCGCCGCCGCTCCAACCGGACCGAGCGCAACCGGCACCACATCATCTTATTGCCAAAACTCGCCGAGTCATGCTCGAAGTAGATTTCCGCCGCCATCACCAACGCTCCGGCCGCGGTCAGCGCGGACAGACTGCGCTCGAACCGCCCCGTCCGCACGTCCCGACCACGCGTGACGTCACCTACGACGAGGACCGCTCTCAAATCCGCACCGGCACCGGACCCCAAGTCATGGCCGCCCTCCGCAACGCCGCCATCGGCGCACTCCGCACCGTCGGCGTCACCAACATCGCCGCCACCACGCCCGCGACAGCACCCGCCCGCTGGCACTACTCGGCATCACCTGACGACATCTTTGCCGAAGGCCCTGTCAGGTCAGGTGCCGGAGCAGCCGGCGCGACGCTGGCGCCGCCGCAGGGTCGTCTCGTCGACGCCGGTGTCCTCGGCGATCTCCGCCCACGGCACCCCGAGGGCCCGGCCGTAGGCGACGGCGGCCGCGGCAAGTTGTTCGACGCGGCCGGCTAGGCCGCGCACTTCGTAGGACAGTTGGGCATACGGGCTTCGCCGGTCGACGGTGTACCGCAGGGTGTCGAGATCGTCGTCGAGTTCGGCGAGCAGCGCCTGGACCACGGCGCCCGCCGCCTGCAGTTCCGCGGCTCGGGCTGCCTCGGCCCGGCGCACCGCCGCCGGTCCGACGCCGGCGTTGCGCCGCCGGTACGCCTCCTGCCGGCACGCCGCTGAGCAATACATTCGGTTCGGCGCGGCGTCACCGAACGGCCCGCTCAGCGACCCGCAGCAGACCGGGCATCGACAAGTCCCTACAGGCCGCCAAGACCGGTCGGGAGGCCGGGCGACCTCGGGCCAGTCGCACTCCACCGGCTCGGCGTCGAGCAGGGCGGCGCGGTCTGCGCGGCGGAGGTGGCCGGAGGTGCGGGCGCGGATCGCGGCGCCGCTCGATCGAGGAAGCTGAGAGAGAAAGCCCCGGCCAGGACGTTGCCAGGGGCTGAGCTACCGCAGGGAACTCTCGGGATGTTTGTTAGTTGCACCGCGATGACAGCGGCCCGCACCCCACTTTCGTGGAAATCTCACCCATCCACCCTGTTTGCGTAGAAAATTCTGGTTAGCTCCCTTTAACCCCCAGTAATCGTCAGGAGGACATAAATGAGAAGAAGCTTCAGGTCCAAGGGGGGTAGACTGCTAGGCACACTGGGCTCCGCCGTCGTACTAGCCGGCACGCTACTGGTGGCCGCTACGCCGGCCGCCGCGCAGGAGACCATCAGCATCAATCCGGGCAATGTGCCGACCACGGCGGCGAGCTACACCCAGAACTGCGATCCCAACCTGGGTGGCGGACCCTATCCGAACGAGGACGTCTGGGTCTTCAACCTGCCGGGCAACCCGGCCACGAGCGGGACGTTCCAGTCGATCAACCCGACGTTCAGCACGCCGACCGGCACGGTCATCGAAACGATCCCATCGGGGACGTACCCCAGCGCGATCGTGAACAACATGGGCACCAGCAAGGCCTGGATCCAACTCCCGGCCGGATGGACGCTCACCGGAGCAACTGCCGTGATCTCCGGTACGGCGGACTTCTTCGTGCTCACCCACACCTGCGCCGCAGCAACCCCACGGTGAACCCGAAGCTGACCTTGACCAAGACCGGAACTCCCGCCAGCAACCTCAAGGCCGGCGACACGGTCACCTACACCTACACGGTGACGAACACCGGCAACGTGACCGTCACCGAAATCACCGTCGTCGACGATACGGTGACCGGCATCACCTGCCCCGCGGCGCAGCCGGGCAACCTCGCCCAGGCTGATCTCGCGCCGGGGGAGAGCCTCGCCTGCACCGGCACGTACACCGTCACCCAGCAGGACGTGAAGAAGGGTCAGATCGTCAACACGGCACAGGCGCAGGGCGATTACGAAGACCAGGTGGTGCCGTCCAACGAGGCCACGTTCACCGTCACCACCAAGGGGAAGAAGAAGGTGGTGCAGGTCGGCCTGTCCATCGGCAAGAAGGCCCGGGTCGAGTCGGACTGCCGCAACACCTGCCAGGGGGAGGGCTTCGCGGCCAAGGGCGACCGGATCATCTACACCTACCGGGTGTACAACTCGGGCACGGTGGCCGTCACCAACGTCACGGTAAACGACCCGACCGCCGGCCAGGTCGTCTGCAACACCACCACCCTGGCACCGGGCACCTTCACCGACTGCCACGCTGTCACACCGTACGTGGTCGGCTGGGCGGACACCAAGGAGGGCAAGGTCACCAACACCGCGTACGCCTCCGGCACGTACGGCCCGCAGACCGTGGTCTCCGACCCGGCCGTGGTCACCATCTGCATCACACAAGGAAAGTCCGACCACCGGACGCCCGGCAAAGGACAAGAAAACGACGACACCAGAACCGCCCCGAGGGACTGTAAGACGAACGAGACAGAGCCGTTCGTTTGACAGACCCCGCACCGACGGAAAGGACCGGTTCACCGGCGTCCCGAAGGCGTCGGTCACTTCTGATCGGGGATCGAGAAGGCCCCGGGTACCGAATACGGCATCCGGGGCCTTTCCCTTCCCGTCCACAACACGGCTGAGAGGACGTCTGATTTACGCACTTCGTCGGTTATATGGGTTTAGCTGTATCGCCAGGTTGGGGTAGTTTCGGCGGTGAGGCGCTTGGCGAGGTTGTCGATCATGGCGATGGTGATCATGCTGGCGGAGTTGTCGGGTCGGGCTTCGTAGTCGCGGACGAGTCGGCGGTGGTGCATGATCCAGCCCAGGGTGTTGGGTCCGGGCGCGGTGCCTGGATTGCTCGCGGTCCGTTTCCCGGACCCGCCCGCCGAACCCGGCGTGCGACTCTCACCGCACCGGGCTCTCCACGAGGTCATGCCGTTGGGACGGGCTTGCCGGTCTGGGCTGCCAGGGATTCGGAATCTTCCTGCCGCGATAGCGGTCGGGTCACGGGGACCTTCGCGATCTTGAACAGTTCGACCCCGTCGAAGGCGATGGGCCGCCACCCTTGCGGGGTGCGCAGCCTCGCTGGATGGCCCTCCACGTCATGCGGTTGCGGCGCATCACCCAGTTGATGGAGCGTTCTCACGCGCTGTCCGGGGCGGTGGCCTGGCTGGGCGGCTGCGCGCTGGCAGCGGGGCTTGGAGCACGACCGGCGGTGGGCACCGTGGTGGTCGGCGCAGCCGTCACCACGGTGCATTACCGCCAGACGTCGATCACCCCGGGTCGGTCATCGCCCGGTCGCTGGGTCCGGTAACCCGGCTGATCGCCCGGGGCACAGCGGCGGGCGCGGCAGCGCTGCGGACGGCCTCCTGCCGCTGCTGCACTGGCCGAGGCGGACACCGAGCGGTCACGCACACCCTGCTGTTCGCGGTCGCCGCCGGCCTGCTGGTGTCGCTGCTGTACCGGCTCGCAAGAGGTTGACCGCGCGGTTGCGGGCGGCGTCCGGCGCTGCGGTCGCTGACGATGGACGCGCTGTCGTGCAGGCGGCCCGGGATCATGACCTGTCGTGGCCGGTCGTCGCCGCCGCGTTCGCCGCGCATGCCGCTGCCGTGCTGCCCGTCCAGCCGCAGCCTGTCGAGGTGTTGGGCATCGATGAGATTCGCCGGGGCAGGCCGAAGTTCGTCCTCGACGAGGCCACCGGCGCCTGGCAGAGCACGGTCGACCGCTGGCACGTCGGGTTTGTGGATCTGTCGGGCGGGCAGGGGGACTGCTCGGGCAGGTCGAGGGCCGCACCGCCCAGGTCGTGGCCGACTGGCTCCTGGCACGCCCGCCGACGTGGCGTGATCAGGTCCGCTACGTCGCGATCGACATGTGCACGATCTTCAAGTCCGCCATCGAGCGGGTCCTGCCGCACGCCCAACTCGTCGTCGACCACTTCCACCTCGTGCAGTTGGCCAACGCCACCGTCACCGGGGTCCGCCGCCGGGTCACCGTGCAGGTCCGCGGCCGACGCGGACGCAAAGGCAACCGCGAGTGGGAACTGCGCAACCGGCTGACCCGATCGGCCGCCCGTATGCGCGCCGAGCATGTCGACGACCTCGAAGCCGAACTGGCCGCGCTGCCGGCACGCATCGGGGCGCCGATCCTGGCCGCCTGGAACGCCAAGGAAGACCTGCTCGACCTGCTCGCGCTGGCCCGTCAACCCCAATCGCGAACGCGTCGCCGAGCTGCTCTACCGCTTCTACCGCCGCTGCGCCCACGCCGATCTGCCCGAACTCGCCCGCCTGGCAACCACCGTGCAGACCTGGTGGCCCCAGATCCTCGCCTTCCTCCACACCGGCATCACCAACGCTGGCTCCGAAGGCACCAACCGAGTGATCAAAACCGTCGCCCGCGACGCCTACGGCTTCCGCAACCCCGTCAACCAGCGACTACGCACCCGCTGCGCCACTGTCGCTTCTCGTTCAATCTGTCGGTCCGTCATCGCGCTGACCTGCCCTTCGCCACATGCGAGCCCGTCGACGAGTCGGGCCGGCTTCTCATCTGATCTGGCGGATTTCCGTGCCGCGAGCGTCCGGCGGGCCGCCGGAGCAGGGTCTCCGCCACTTTCGCTGAGACACCGGCCGGTGTTCGCCACCCGGTTCGCCATCGCGCCGCCCGCTCGCCACTTCAGCTGAGAACCGACAGCCACCACCCGACAAACCCGAGGACACCTCAACCCCCGCTAATTTCGTAGAGCCTTTATCCGGGATTCTCGCAACTAAACCTAGAGGCGAAAGTGGCGAATATGCTGCGCGTTCGTGAATACGAATGTATTACTAATACATTCGTATTCATGTCGGCCGCCCAGTAGGGTGAATGTGGAAAAAAAATCCTAATTTTTTCTCATGAGCTTCCCGACGGCCGTGAAAGTGAGGTGCACAGGTCACTTCGGTTGATGACCTGCATACGCCTGATTCGCTCTCTACCGAAGGACTTCGATGTATTTCTATGCTCTGAAACGGATGGTCGTCGCGTTCGTGCTGGCATTGCCCGGCACGGCGGTCGCCACGGTGGTCGCCGCGCCGGCGGCCCACGCCGACGGCTGCTACACCTGGACAAGAACCCTTAAGCAGGGACGCTCCGGCAACGACGTCCGGCAGTTGCAGATCCGGGTGGCGGGTTGGGCCGCCTACCGAAACATCGTCCATATCGATGGCATCTATGGCCCCGAGACGGCCGCCGCGGTCCGGCGCTTCCAGTCCGCGTACGGCCTGCGGGTTGACGGCATCGCCGGTCCGCAGACGTTCGCCAAGATCTATAGCCTGCAAGACGATGACTGCACCCCGCAGCACTTCAGCTACAGCGAGTTGGACAACGGGTGTGGCAAGGGCGGGTGGAGCGGTGGGCCGCTGTCCGCGAGCGCCACCCGGGAAGCCGCAGTACGTACGATGTGGAAGCTGGAGGCGCTGCGGCGCAGCCTTGGTGACAAGCCGCTCTACGTGACCAGTGGCTTTCGCGACATCGCCTGCAACCGGCAGGTCGGCGGTGTGTCGAACAGCCAGCACCTCTACGGCAAGGCGGCCGACCTGCAATCGCGTACCTCGTCACTGTGCGAGGTGGCCCGAGAAGCCCGTAACCACGGCTTCAGCGGCATCCTCGGGCCGGGATACCCAAACCACAACGACCATGTCCACGTGGACTCCCGCCGGGAGAACAACAGCGACAACAGGCCTAACACGACCGACTGGTCAGCCCCGGCCTGCGGAGTCGGCTGAGTCGCTGGCGAAAGAGGTCGCCGGGTTGCCCGGCGCGACGCGGAACCCAACGTCGGCCTCGCTCGCCCGCTCGACTGGTGTGGATCCCTCTGACGTGGTGTCGGCGGGGCCGTCTACCGTGAGTCCTTTTCCTCCGGGTGCGGCTCTGGTGAGGTGCGGCGACACGCTGTGTGGCCTGGGGATGTGTTACTGGTTGTGATGGTGAAAGGGATCCTCCCGCTATGTTCGTCGGTTGCGAGACACGAACATCAGCAAAGAGGGAGCCCGGTGCAAGAGTACGCATCCGAGACGGCGGACGATGCTTTCGCCGGCTCATCCGTGCGGTTCGGCGCGATGGTGGACTTCCTGTCCGGTGAGCATGCGGCGGGGATGACTCACGCCGAACTGGAGGAGCGGCTGCATACCGATGGCATGCGGTTGCTGTGTCAGTTGTTGCAGGACAGTCTGGATCTTCGTGCCAGTCGGGAGGAACGGCTCGACGAGGTGACCGACGCCGATAGCCATCTGCGGGGGTGGGCCGAGCGCAGGGCTATTGCATTGTCGTGTTGCTGCTGGTCACGGTCGGTTTTCCGGTAGTCACGGCGTCGATGAGCTCGTGTGGGCGGTGACTGGCCCGGCGAGTTGCTTCGGCGATGTTGGTGGCGCCGTCGGTGTGGTGGTATCCGATTGCGGTGTTACGGAGGGTGGCGAACACGGCAGGACCGTTGTGGGTCCTGGCCTGGTGGGCGTCTTCACGTAGCGTGACGTCTCGGACGTGATGTAGGCGGTTCTCGATATGCCATTCAGAGCGCGCCCAGGTGCCGAGGTCGGCGGGTTGGGCCTGGTCGGCGGGCAGCGAGATAGTCAGGTACTCCGTTTCGCGAGTGGTCTTGCCCTTGATCGTGCGGGTCCGGGTGATCCGGACGGCCTGTTCGGCGTTGGGAAAGCCCAGCCCGCCGGGGGTCTTGACGGTGAGTGCCTTGACGGTGCGGGTCTCTTTGCGGCCGTGACCGGTCTCGCGGGTCTGTGCCCCGACCGGGACCTGCGCCCAGGGCAGGGCCTTGAGCTGGGCGAACAGCTTGGGTTGGTTGGCCTTGATCGGGACCATCAGATGAGCGTCGGCGGAGGCGAGCAGATCGGCGTGCCCGGTCTGGGCGTGCAGCGCGTCGGCGACGACCAGGACGTCCTTCAGGGATCCCAGCACGGCCGCAACCAGGCGTAGTAGTGGGGTGAACGCCGGGATTTCGTTCGACTTCGCCGTGATCTGAACCTGGGCGAGCACGATCCCGGTGCTGGTGTCGTAGGCCGAGAGCAGATGCACCTGCCGCCCGTCGGCGAGGCGGGCACCCCGGGCGACCTTCCCGTCGATGGCGATGACGAGTCGCCCCCGGCGCCCGCCGATCACGACCGGCCCGGCCCGCTCCCGCAACCAACACGCGAGGACCTGCGACAACACCTCGGCGTCGAGCCGGATCAGCAGCCGCCACACCGTCGTCGCGGCCGGTACCCGGCCGTCGAACCCGAGCCGGGTCCACACCGACTCGTCCTGGAAGCGCATCCAGTCCGCGACCGCGGCGAACGTGCACGCCCCGGCGAGTACCGCGCACACCGCCGCCGCCAGGACACTGACCAGCGGATACCGCCGGCCCCGCGGATCGCGCGGGTCGTTGATGACCGCCAACGCCACGAACAAGCTGCGGCGGTCACTGTCACGGTCGCTACCGGTGACCACAACCGGTGACGGCAGGCTGGGGGGTCGGTGCGGCAGCACGATCTCGGTCAGTGATGATGACATCAGCGGGTACGGTCCTGTTCTCGATCACGGTTGTCTTCGCAAACACCATGATCACCAACGGGCCGTACCCGTCCCACATGGACCCCGGACCTCGCCGAACCCCCTGCGAAACCCCAGTTCAACCGCCCTTTGATCGACTACGCAACAGCCCTTGGGATCATCCGTTCCTTGACCGGCAGCGGCCCGGAACGAGCGCGTGCGTCTACATAGCGCTGATGAGCCTCGACCCACCGGTGCTGGACCATGCGCTGGAAAGCCTCCCAGATCGCCTTCGAGGGCCGGCTCACCCCGGCCAACCACTGACCACCTCAACAACCAAGATCAGGCTGCTAGCTTGGCGCTCCCGTATCAAAAGTACGTGAATCAAATGCCCTCCAGGTACGATCGTATTAGCACTACAGTTGTATTATTCGGCCGAGTTTCCTGTTCGGCTATTTGGGGTAGGTCGAGTTGAGTAGTGTGGAACCAGTCTTCGTCGGCCTAGATCGGCAGTAAGTCTCCAGTCCTGGCGTTCAGAGGCCGGCGAAGAAGGTGCACCATGGCAGGTCTTCTGGACTGCACATCACGGCCCCGGTGGATAGGTTCGCGGCGTTAACTGAGGTCTCCCACTCGCGGTATCCATCTGCCGGGGCCTATGATGACTCTCGACTCAGAGACGATGGGGAAGACGAAGTTCCTCACAACCGATTGGCCCACAACGTCCGATGTGCTATCTACCGCGAACGATCCAGAGGATCGGACGAATAGCAGGCCTAACCGGCGGCAACCGCCACGACGCCACCCAGCCCATGCCCCTGGTCGACAAGATTTCCCGACGCCATCATCTTCTGGCACCGACTCCAACGCTCAAAGAGTTAGGAGCTCTAAATGAGCCAAGTCGGGTTCGAATGCGCACCTCTCTGGGACCGATGGGGGGCCGGTCAGCCTCGGGAAGGCGGGCGCCCCTGCTTCCGCTCCCGTCCGTCATCGGGGTGCGCCGGTGACGGACGGGGTAAAGATCCTGAATGGTCAGGTTGAGTCGGGGTTCGAGGGTAAGGCCGGCGTGGATCAGAAAGCCGTCGAGCAGGTCGGGGCGGTACTGGATGCGCTTGAGCCGGTTGCGGACGATCGTCAGAAGGTGGTCGACACCGCGGACGGGCACTTTCACGTGCTCGACCCGCCACCACAACGAGTTCATCAAGGCGCGAGGTTAACCGTCCGCAGAAGGAATACAGTTGTAGTACTTGCTACGGCCATATGGCCTGAGTAAGTTGCGAATCGGCTCAAGCGCTGCACGTTCTTCTGATAGCCTTCTTTTCGGGGCAAAGAAGGCCGCCTTCTGTCGCACCAGTACGACAGAAGGCAAGCGGGCACACTGCTTCGCTGGGGTCAGCGGGCATCTCTGTTTGACGTTCCGAAGGCTTCGCCATGCGTAGCTAAAGCTTTGCTCCAATCAGGGAGCCGATAGAGGTTTAGTGGTGGCAGAATGTGGAGTATTTGGATGGAGGAGGCCGACGCTCTATAAAGGCGCGTTCGATATCGCGAAGAAGCTTACCGATCTCATTTCGGGGTTGCAACCCAGGCCAAGGTTGCCAAAGTGGGCGCGGAGCACCTCTGGAAGGCAAGTGAAGAGAGCAATGCCCGGCAATTCGCCGATCTCGGTCAGTCCCAAAGTTGTGAATCAGAGGCTCGTAGGTCCCGAGGAACCTGCGCGACGCGCAATCCTCACAGATCACACTGAGCGGCCCACCTGCAGGCTCGATCGAGTAGCAATATGGATGGAAAGCTGGCCGAGGAGCGTATCCAGACGGAATCCAGGTAATCTTGGGGCACTAGAGGGAATATTATGGCATACGATCCGGAACCGGAGAGGCCTCTTGCCTCCCGATATGAGTCGGACAGGGAGAATCCGCCGAGGTACGAGTCGGACAGGGAGAATCCGCCGAGGTACGAAGCAGACAGAGCCTATCCCTCGAGGTACGAAGCAGACAGAACCTGCCCCTCGAGGTGCAGACTAGAGTCCAATTGGTATCGATGGCCCAGACTTGGCGCTATCCAGATACTGGCATTGGTGATACTGACCGTAGTTATTATTGCGTGTTTGGGATATGTGGGTTTTTTACATGTGCGCGTTTGGCAGCTGTAGGATGGAATTGAAAGCCAATGCGCCTCGCCGCTAATTGCACAATGGGCTAGAGTAGAGAGAGGAAAGAGATATGGTTAGCTCCGCGTCTCAGGAGCAGCATCTCCGTAGGGAACCCGCACCAAGCGACCGAACGGATTACACCTACGGTACCGGACCATCCGCCCCCACCCCTGATCAGCAGCATCTCCGTAGGGAACCCGCACCAAGCGACCGAACCGATTACACCTACGGTACCGGACCATCCGCCCCCACCCCTGATCAGGAGCATCTCCGTAGGGAACCCGCACCAAGCGACCGAACCGATTACACCTACGGTACCGGACCATCCGCCCCCACCCCTGATCAGGAGCATCTCCGTAGGGAACCCGCACCAAGCGACCGAACCGATTACACCTACGGTACCGGACCATCCGCCCCCACCCCTGATCAGGAGCATCTCCGTAGGGAACCCGCACCAAGCGACCGAACCGATTACACCTACGGTACCGGACCATCCGCCCCCACCCCTGATCAGGAGCATCTCCGTAGGGAACCCGCACCAAGCGACCGAACCGATTACACCTACGGTACCGGACCATCCGCCCCCACCCCTGATCAGGAGCATCTCCGTAGGGAACCCGCACCAGCACAAACATATCCACTGCGTGAAGGTCCTGAGCAAGCCTATCGATCCGAACACCTCCGTCGGAATTTGGAGCGATCTCATTTCCTGGCTCATCTCATAAGAGAGGAGCTAGAGCGTTCCTATGCGGCTCTGATGGCGTCCGGCGGCGTGGCGACTGGCTGGCGGGATCGGAACTCCGACCGAGCAGCTCATCGGCAGAGCGGCCCCCACGAAGATCCGCGGCGAACCCGTGCTCCACGGGACCCCTACCGGGAGTGATCCCACCGCATCTCTAAGTTTTCTGGTTGGCCCTCGTGTGAGTGAGTTGGGAGCACGGACTAGACAAAGGATAGTTAGTCTACAGGGGCAAGTCTCATCCGGTTTAGCTTCTCCACAAAAACAGCGGAGTTACTATGCCTTATGCAACCCAGACTCAGCTCTCGTCGCCAAAGGCGATGGGGCGGGATGCGCTGGGTGCGACTTAGGCCCAGGCCTCTAACTACCGACGGTTGCCAGCCCGGAAGGTCGCACAGGTCTCCAGAAACAATCCTTCAGGGCCATCACGTCACGACGCGAAACTCCCCTAGAGTTTCGTTGCCCTGATTCTGATCGCTGGCTTTCCGTTACCTCCCGACCACGAATCGCCTTACGATGCGATGATGCGACCTAGGGCGCTGTCAGCCAGCTCACTCAACTTCACCGAGATTCTGAGTTTCTTGCGTCTGCTCGGGCATCTGCGCTACACGCAACCGATAGGGTTGGCCCGCCGCCCAGTACCTTCTCTCCGCTTGGGCGGCGGAACAGCCCTGGAACTCTCCCGTGCGGGACCGACGTCGGTCACCAGCAGCGTGCCGAACTAGAGTAATTAGGCTGGTGATTTTCGACGTAGGATGCTAATGGAACGGTGGCGGGCCGCTGCGGCTTTAAAGCAAGTAGAAGGGTATATCCCTCGGGTATGTGCGGCTTAGCGCCCGAGCTCGTATGCAAGGGATCAAGGCGGATCGTCTGTTTGAAAGCAGATCTATCGCTGATTCCTTGATATTGGATCGGCGCCCGAAACATGTGCGGAAGCATCGCGGACTCATGGCGGAGTTCCAGAAACTCATGCAGGTTGCGGCTTTGATAAAAGGTCGCGCTCAATACCTCATGGAGATCGGGGGGTCCTGGCTGGTGCCACGTGAGCGGTAGCAGGAGACGATGCCCTGTCCAGTAAGCTGCTGGTGGCATAGAGCGTAGTTACAGTCGTTGGTCGGCGTAGAGCTGAAAGGCAGATTATGCCCATGGTCCCAATGGCGGCATCACCGGCATCACCGGAAGCGTCGGATAGACCCTTGATGCCGCCACGTCGGCGGTCACAACCTCGGGTGCAGCTCAGCACCCGTGTTCCGGAAAGCCTCATCGACAGGGTGCGGGCCTTTGTACAGCAAAACGAGACATCGGTTCAGGCCGTCACGGAGCTGGCCCTGGACGAGTTCCTGCGTCACCGTAGCGCGTGATGCTTACTCAGAAAGGGTCACACGGCGTCACCACCGCCTGGCGGTACGTCCGCGAAGCTGTCGACCTCCTCGCCGCAGCCGCCGATGATGTGGCTACTGCGATGGACCGTATCCGCAAGCTGGCATACGCGACCCTCGACGGCACGCTGATCCCGGTCAACCGGGTCGCCGACCAGCGGCCCTACTACTCCGGCGCAAGCACAAGCGCCACCGCGTCAACGTGCAGGTCATCGCCGACGCCGCCGGGCGGCTGGCCTGGGCATCGGCTGCGCTGCCCGGCACCACTCATGACCTGAACGCCGCCTGCGTTCACGGCATCAGCGACGCGCTGAACAGCGCCGACGTGATGACGTTCGCGGACTAGACAGCCGATGCGCCTAACTGTCAAGCAGCGAGCCACTGTCATCGGTTAACTGTCCACCGGCGGTGCGGATCTGTCCCACCACATGGCATGTTTTGGGCCTTCCGGTCATCGTCCTGGCTACGCTCGTTGCTCGATCGCTCACGGCGAGCATTCAGGTCGCTGCACTGAAAACAACGGTAGCTGGCCGTTGGTGGACATCTTCTTCTCGACCAAAAGATCCTCCTGTTTCTGCGTGTCTCCGTTCTGACATACGAACGGCAGAAGCTGTATGGCACGCAACGCTTCAGCACGAGAGATCATCTGATCGTCTTCAACCCGAGAAGCCAAGGCTGCTTCGATGGCTTGGCGGATCCAGGCGGTCTTGGTCATACGGACTTCTTTGGCCGCCAAGGCCGTAGCATCGTCAACTATAACGGGTATCCGCAGGGACCGAACAACCATTGCATCCGAATGCGGCGAATGGTTCGCCAACTCCCGATTCGGACAAGATTGGCAGATGGTTTCACCGGTAGAATCAACCGCATTATATTGCATTTCAAGTGTACCCCTGTCGTTCACTGATGGAGCGATTAGCCTGAGCCGGGATAGACCCGTCCGTGCGTGAACCTGGCTGGGTACTGCTCGGTAGCTCCGTATCAGTACCCAGCCAAGGTCTTACCCCATCCGATACCTGTTTATCCGTAAGCGCCGCGCTCGACGCAGACCTACTGAAAACATACCACATATAGCTTGATCACCTCGGCAATCCCCGCCTAGAGCGTCGGAGTTGACTTAGCATCCATCCGCTACTCTGGTGAAGCTTTAAATTTCGCCCGAGTTGCAGCGGAGAACGCTTATTCCGCCTGCCGATAAGACAAGCGTGCCCACTCTGTTGATGGACATAAGTCTCGGGGTAAAGTTCCCCCTGGGCCTTGCGAGTTGTCAGGAACAACGGCCTGCGGCGTCGTTCCAAAATGAGATGGGGTAAGAGTCTTGACACCATCATCCCAGTAGATCAATGTACCGTCAAATAGTGGACCTGCTCGATAAGCCGGACGCAGATCATCAACGTTGCGTCGGAGGATATCTTCGGCCCTGACCCTTGCATCGTTGCTCATCCTCAGTAATTCCCTTTCGCGGATAGGCACCACCCCTAAATGCTATGAAGGCGCGAGCTAATGGCTTGCAAGCGGCTTGGACCTGTTTCCGGTTCTTGTCGAACGCCATCCGGGGACGGAACGCATATCCGCAGAACGTGAACGTCACCTGCTCGAACTCCAAGCGGCGTCGGCTGTCCTTGCAGTACACGATCTTCGTCTTGTCGGGATGGAGCACCAGCCCGATCTCGGCGAACCGACCTTCGATCGCCGCCCGCACCTGACGGGCTTGCCGTTCGGTCGCACAATGGACCACCGCATCGTCTGCGAACCGCTCGAAGGAGACGGTCGGGAACTCCCGGGCCATCCACGTATCGAAGCCGTAGTGCAGAAACAGGTTGGCGAGCAATGGGGATACGGGACCGCCTTGCGGCGTTCCCTTCGTCCGGGGGTTGAGGGTGCCATCGGGCATCAGCATCGGCGCTTTGAGCCAGCGTTCCACATAGAGCATGACCCATTTCGAGTCCGTGTGCCGCTCGACCGCTTTCAGCATGAGATCCCATGGCACGGAGTCGAAGAAGGCTTTGACGTCCAAGTCGACGACCCAGTCCTTCTTGAAACACCGCTGTCGGCACACCTTGACCGCGTCCAGCGGCGACCGCCCGGGGCGGTAGCCGTAGGAGTCATCGTGAAAGACCTTCTCCACGCCCGGCTCCAAAGCCATGACCGCCGCCGTCTGCGCCACCCTGTCGATCACGTTCGGGATGCCGAGGACCCTCGTCCCGCCTTTCTTGGGTATCTCCACCGCTCGGACCGGACCGGGAAAGTAGCTGCCCGAGGACATGCGATTCCATAGTTTGTAAAGGTTGCCTTTTAGGTTTTCCTCGAACTGGGCAATCGTCACACCATCGACCCCGGCCGCTCCTCCATTCTCTTTCACTTTCAGCCACGCATCCCATACCAGACGCTTCGGTATGTCGTGCGACTTGACCTGAGACTTTGGCTCACTCATGCGATTCCTCCCTTCTGGTTGATCACATTCGCTCACCAGGACGACCCCGCCCCTTGGCTCCACCTCCACTGCGATACGCAGAGGCTTCACAGCTACTACGGGCGAGTCCGCCAGCGCGCCTCGCATCGGTACTCTGCTCCTCGCGGATTAGCCGCTTGGAGTTCTCCCTCTCGCCGCCTATTCGGCGACAGTGTCGGAACGCGCCTTCACACGTTCCATGCGAGAGCCTTGTCCGGGCTCATGCTGCCTATATGCCGGAGACCACCTGGGCAGTAAACGGGTATCCCCCAGACTCATCCCGGAATAGTCTTGCGACCCCGGTTTCGATCTCGTCTGACTTCATTTCGACACGTCAACGGCAGAGGGCCTGCGCCCATCGCTCATCTTCCCGGACCCCACCCACGGGCACGGCAAAGTCGGCGGGTGGGGTGTTTAGGCTGGTAGAAGGTCCAGGAGTTTGAGGATCCGGCGGTTCGTGCGGGCGTTGTATCGCAGCGCGGCGGCGATGTTGGTGGTGTCGTGGATTCTGAGCAGGCTGACCACTACGTTTCGTAGGGTTGCCATGACGCGTGGCGTGTTACCGGTCCGGACCCGGGAGGCGTCCTCGCCGAGGGTCACATCCCTCACCCAGTGCAGAACCTCGATTCCCCAGTGTTGGCGCACGTACGCGAGCAGGTCAGCGGGGTCGGCCTGCTCGGCGGTGAGGCTGGTGACATACAGCATCGCCTGGTAGCTGGTCTTGCCTTTGACGGTGACGGTCCGTTCGATCAGGAACACCTGCGCGACGTGCGGGAAGTTCACCTCGGGCGGAGCGGGTATGACCTGGATGGTGCGTCGCTCGTGCCGGCCCCGGTCGTCGTCCACGCTCCACGCGGTGACCGGCACCCCGGCCCAGTCCAGAGCGTCGAGCCGGTCGAACAGGGTGGGCTGGTTGTCCAGCACCGGGAAGATGAAGTGCGCGTCCTTGACCTGGCGCAGCCATCGGGCATGCTTACGCTGCGTCTGCATCGCGTCGGCCGTCACCACCTGGCCGGCCAGCTCGAGGGGCGTCAACAGCGGTACGAACGCGGTGATCTCATTGCTTTTGCCGTCGACCTGGCGCTGGGCGAGTACCACCCCCACGCATGACAACGCGGCGAGCAGGTGCGGCGCCGGGTTGCCGGCGCTCTTCGCACCGCGGCTGGTCTTGCCGTCCACCGCGACCTGGATCAGCCGCGGCCGGTGCCGACCGCGTGTACTGGCCCGCCAGCGGCGCTGGCCAGCGGCCTTGGCCCGGCGACGGGCCTTACGACCTCGCGGGGGCCGTACCCCGGTCCGCGCCTTCGCCCGCTGCGCCGCCAGGGCACGCCGCTGCAGCCACCGACCCATCACCGCGTCCAGCACGTCACCGTCGAGCCGGGCGCACAACCCGCGCACCGTCTTCTCATCCGGACCGACATACCGGCCGGTCGCCGGAGCCACCCGGGCGCCGAACACCTTCAGGGTCTTCTGTGAACACCCGGCGATCCACTGCCCGATCGCGTACACCGACGTATTGCCGGCCAGCACCGCCGCCAGGGCCAACCCGACCACCGTCGGCAACCGATGCCGGATCCCTCGCGCGTCCCGCGGATCAGAAACCTCCGACAGCGCCGCGACCAGGCTTTCCTGCCTGTTACGGCCCAACAGGACCGGTCGTGTCTGCTCGTCCGGCTGGTCTTGGACAGCGTTGATCAGCAATGATGCAGGCGCGGGCACGGTACTCCACAGGGTGATCCGAAGGCGTAGACAACCTCAAGATCACCGGAGCCGTGCCCGCCCCGTCAAATCCACTCTGGACCACAACACAAAGTCCTCACACGAGCACTCTCCGACTTTGCCGTGCCCGTGCGGACCCCACCTGACGCGATCAGGCCGCGCCTTTTCCCGCGACGTTCACCACAACGGTCTTTAGCCAATGCAGCTCGGGGTGGTTTAAAGCCTCTCCCCGCAGAGCGACTCTCCCGGCTTCGACGGTTGGCGGGCATGCGGCGGTGGCGGATCTGCGGGTTGACCTGGGGCGATGGGCGTGGGGAGGCTTCGGGGCCGTTTGCCCACGGCTCCGGATCCTGTTTTCCCAGCTCAGCGGCTATTCGGCGGTCTTGAGGCTGCTCATCTTTGGCGGGAGCGGGACACCGCAGTCGGTGAAGAGTTTGGTCTGGGTGTCGGTGAGCCGGGTGGTCTGCTGGAGGCTGCCGGCCGGGCCGGAGAGGGTGACCTGGTGGATCCGGCCGAGTTCGGCGGCGATCTTGGGCCAGGACTGCTGGGTGCGGCGCTCAGCGACGCGGATCAGTAGCAAGGCGAGCCAGCACAGCAGCACGTGAGCACGTATCCGCTCGTCGAGGCGGTGGTAGACCGGCCGCAGGTCGAGGGTGGATTTCAGGGTGCGGAAGGCGCGTTCGGCTTCGAGGAGGTTCTTGTAGCCGAGCGCGATGTCCTCGGCGGACAGGTCGGGGTCGCTGGTGGCGAGGAGGTACTTGCCGTCCAGGCGGGCCTCGGCGGCGACCTTGGCGGTGTCGATGGACAGCCGTCCGGTGGTGGGGTGCTGCTTGAGCCAGCGGCCGAGGGCAGGGTGGTCGCGCAGCGCGCACTCGGCCTTGCGGTGCGGGGCGTCCGAGGGGGCCGTGGGGCGCTTGCCGGTCTTGGCGGCCTTGGCCTTCGCCTTGGTCGCGTCGGCTTCCCGGGCGGTCTTGATGCGCGTCAACTCCTCGCGGATCGCGGTGAGTTGGTCTTCGCGTCGGGCGGCATCGCGTTCGGCCTCGGTGGGGTTGTGGCAGATGATGAAGCGTCTGCCCTCGTCGCCGTCGAGGCGGACCTCTTTGACGCGCAGGTTGTCGCGTACTTCCTGGTAGCGGCCCTGGCGGGCCAGGGCCTGGTCGGCGCGGTGGGAGCCTTCGCGCATCTTGATGCCGGTGATGTAGTGGCCGCCGGCCCGGCGCAGGTAGGACTGGTTGGCCTCGGAGGAGAATCCGGTGTCGCAGACGGTGACCACCCGGCCGAGCCGCCAGTCGCGCAGGCCGTCCTTGACCTCGGTGATGGGAGTGTCAAGTTAACGGCTGATCTTGGTTGTTGAGGTGGTCAGTTGTTGGCCGGGGTGAGCCGGCCTTCGAAGGCGATCTGGAAGGCGTTCAGTGGTGCTTTCCAGCGTATGGTCCAGCGTCGGCGGCCGGCTCCGGTCGGGTCGAGGCTCATCAAGGCCATGTAGACGCACTTGAGTGCGGCCTGCTCGTTCGGGAAGTGGCCACGAGCTCGCACGGCCCTGCGGATACGGGCGTTGACGGACTCGATCGCGTTCGTGGAGCAGATGACCTTGCGGATCTCCACGTCGAAGGCGAGGAACGGCACGAACTCCGCCCACGCGTTCTCCCACAGCTTCACGATCGCCGGATACTTACGGCCCCACGCCTCGGCGAACTCGAGGAACCGCTCGGTGGCGGCGTCCTCGGTCGCCGCGGTGTAGACCGGCCGCAGCGCTTTGGCGATCTTGTCCCAGTCCTGCCGGGCGGCGTAGCGGAACGAGTTGCGCAGCAGGTGCACCACACACGTCTGCACGATCGTGCGCGGCCACACCGTCTCCACCGTCTCCGGCAGTCCCTTGAGCCCGTCACAGACCAGCATCAGCACGTCGGCCACGCCGCGGTTCTTCAACTCGGTGAGCACGTGCAGCCAGTACTTGGCGCCCTCGCCGCCGTCACCGGCCCAGATACCGAGGATGTCGCGGTGGCCGTCGACGGTGACCGCCATCGCGAGGTAGATCGGCCGGTTCGCGACCTGACCGTCCCTGATCTTGACGTTGATGGCGTCGATGAACACGACCGGGTAGACCCGGTCCAGGGGCCGGTTCTGCCACTCGGCCATGCCGTCCATGACCTTGTCGGTGATCGTGGAGATGGTCTGCTTCGACACCTCAGCGCCGTAGACCTCAGCCAGGTGCGCGGCGATCTCGCCGTGGGTCAGGCCCTTGGCCGACAGCGACAGGACCATGTCGTCGACGCCGGTCAGACGCCGCTGCCGCTTACGCACGATCTGCGGCTCGAACGTCCCGGCGGCGTCGCGTGGGACCCGCACCTCGACCGGCCCGACGTCGGTGAGCACCGTCTTGGTCCGGCTGCCGTTACGGGTGTTCCCGCTACCCCGACCCGCCGGGTCGTGCTTGTCGTAGCCGACGTGGTCGGTGATCTCCCCATCCAACGCCGACTCGAGGACCCGCTTCGTCAGCTGCTGCAGCAGCCCACCCTCGCCGGTCAGCTTCAACCCGTCACCACGAGCCCGATCGACCAGCATCGCGATCAACTGCTCATCCGTGACCGCACCCACCGGCTCCACGGCCGGCTGTCCCACGGTGGTCTCGGTCGTCATCTGGCGTCTCTCCCTTGATCGGTCGATCAGCCGTTATTTGTACAGTCCCCCGTGTCCGGCTGGGCTGGGATTGGCCGCCCTGCCAGCGGCGATGATGGTGTCGTAGCGGCGTCGGTAGGCACCCAGTAGCCGGTCGTCGATGGCGTGGGCGCCGTCGGTGCGGGCATGCCGGGTGATGTCGTTGATCTCGCACAACAACCGGATCATCTGCTCGGCCCACACCTGACCCGGGTCGGTATCGCAGATCCCGGCGAGTTCGCGCAGGTGGTGGGCGTTGCACAACTGGTGAGCGAGGCCGTAGCGGCGGTAGGGGGTGTAGCCGTCGTGCACGGCGATGCCGGTGAAGACGGGCAGCACCCCGGCAGCGGTGATCGCCTCACGTCCCCGCGATGGGTGCACGACGAACAGTGACAGGGTGTCGGTGGAAGCCGAGTGCACCCACGCGTTCGTGCTGGCCACCCGCAGCGACGTCTCGTCGAAGTGGGCCACCGGCGCGGCGCAGATCTGGTCGCGTACCACGTCCAGAAACGGGCCGAGTGCGCTGCTGGTGCGCGCCACCACGCTGACCAGGGCCCCGACCGACATGCCCACACCGAGCAGATCGGCCAGGGTCTCGCAGGCCCGCTCGTACGGCAGATGCTGGTAGCCCACCAGATACGCGCCGACCGCCCGCACCCGCGGCCCGTACTGGGTCGGGGCGCCCACCCCATCCGGGACCGGCGCCATCGGCACCGTGCCGCACCGGCAACGGCGATGCCGCAACCGATGCTCCACCACGTGCAGCCGCACGTCGGGCAGGTCGAACACCTGCCGTGTCTCCACCGACGTCACCGGCGCCCGCCGCAACGACCGGCCACAACACCGGCACCCAGTCGGGCGATGCGCCACCACCTCGTCCGGCGTCTCGACCTGCCGCAACGTGAAACCCGCATCCCCCGGCTGCTTGCCCGGCGGCCGATCCGACGGCAGGCGCCGCGACCGTGGCGGCGGCTTGACCGGCCCATCCGACGACGGCGGCTTCGACGACGTCCGCGAATCCCGGCGCAGCCGCGCTTCCAACTCCGCGACCCGCCGCGTCAACACCTCAATCCGCGCGTCCCGCTCAGCCAGCGCCTACTCCAACGGGTGCGGCTCTGGTGAGGTGCGGCGACACGCTGTGTGGCCTGGGGATGTGTTACTGGTTGTGATGGTGAAAGGGATCCTCCCGCTATGTTCGTCGGTTGCGAGACACGAACATCAGCAAAGAGGGAGCCCGGTGCAAGAGTACGCATCCGAGACGGCGGACGATGCTTTCGCCGGCTCATCCGTGCGGTTCGGCGCGATGGTGGACTTCCTGTCCGGTGAGCATGCGGCGGGGATGACTCACGCCGAACTGGAGGAGCGGCTGCATACCGATGGCATGCGGTTGCTGTGTCAGTTGTTGCAGGACAGTCTGGATCTTCGTGCCAGTCGGGAGGAACGGCTCGACGAGGTGACCGACGCCGATAGCCATCTGCGGGGGTGGGCCGAGCGGGGGCGGCAGCGGACGCTGGCCACCCGGTTCGGTGAGGTGGTGGTGACGCGTATCGCCTACCGGGCGCGGGCGCGGGCCGATCTGAACCCGGCGGACGCGGTGTTGAACCTGCCCGTGGAGAAGCACTCGCATGGACTGCGCCGGTTGGCCGCGGCCGAGGCGGCCCGCGGCTCGTTCACCGACGCGGCGGCCGCGATTGAGCGGGCCACCACGGTGCGTATCGGGAAACGGCAGGTCGAGGCGTTGGCCGCCGCAGCGGCGATAGATGTGGATGCCTTCTACACCGCCCACGCCCCGGACTGGTCGGCCGATGATGATGTGCTGGCGTTGTCCTTCGACGCCAAAGGGGTGGTGATGCGCCCCGACGGGCTCCGCGCGGGCACCGCCAAGGCCGCGGTCAGCCAGAAACTGGCCGGCCGCCGGTCCAAGGGCGAGAAACGCAACCGCAAGCGGATGTGCGAGGTCGCCGCGGTCTTCGACGTGACCGGCAAGCCGCGCACCATCGCCGACATCCTGCCCGAGGACCCCGAAGCGGCCCAAACTGCTACCCCGGCGCCGGTCACCTCCGGCAAGTGGCTGCACGCCAGCGTGACCGACGACGCCGCGGCGGTGATCGCCGCCGGGTTCGCCGAGGCCGACCGCCGCGACCCCGACCACGCTCGGACCTGGATCGCCCTGGTCGACGGCAACACCCACCAGATCGACCGGATCCACGCCGAGGCCAAAACCCGCAAGATCACCTTGCCGGTTGTTGTGGACTTCATCCACGTCATCGAGTACCTCTGGAAGGCCACCTGGTGTTTCCACCCGGAGGGCGACCCGAACGCCGAACGGTGGGTCCGCGCCCAGGCCCGGCAGGTGTTGGCCGGACGGGCCGGCATAGTCGCCGCAGCCATCCGACGCAAGGCCACCTACCACGGCCTGGACCCCGGCAAACGCAAACCCGCCGATGTCGCCGCCGCCTACCTGCTGGCCAAAAAACCGTACCTGGACTACCCGACCGCGCTGGCCAACGGGTGGCCGATCGCCACCGGGGTGATCGAAGGCGCCTGCCGCCACCTGGTCAAAGATCGTATGGACGTCACCGGCGCTCGCTGGGGCCTCGACGGCGCCGAAGCAATCCTCAAACTCCGCACCCTGATCAGCAACGGCGACTTCGACCAGTACTGGACCTGGCACCTGGCCCAGGAACAACAACGCATCCACAACAGCCGCTACCTCGGCGGTGCCATCCCACAATAGACGATCACCTCAGAGGAGCCGCACCCTACTCCAACCGGGCAAGCCGCTCCACCAGCTCCACAACCGGCGGCGAGTCGGACACGACGGTCAGGATGACTCAAACCACCAACAAGATCAAGCCGGACGATGAAGAACCTGCTGAACAGTTACGCCGCCGGCACTCCATCTGCGACTGGCGATCCCCCGCCGACTACGAACGATCAACGGCCGGCGCCGTGGAGGCCCAGGCCGCATAACGGAGCCCTCCACGATTTCAGGGGATTGACAGCCACGGCGGGAAGTCGACCGGCAGTTGCCGCCACGAGCAGCCGGGTCCAGACCTGACTCCCGATCCCCAGGGCTCCGCAGTGCGCAAGCGCTCAAGGAATCAACGGTCAAGCAATCATGATTTACAGCATCAACATGTTCTATATACAGAACCTATCCCTGGTGGGGGAAAGTAAACTGGCTGCGGCTCCATCCTCTTGCGAGCGACAATAGAGCCGACGCATGTCGTACTTGACCAGAAAAGGGAGTCTTGTTATTCCGCTCAAGAAGAAGGATAGCACCAACGACGAGACTCAAGAACTCGTTGAGTGGATCAAAAGCTTATCGAAGCTCCCAACCAGCCTGAACGGACGCCGGAAGACGACCGGCGGGAAAGGCTGGAAACAATCCTGAATTTGAGTAGAGTTAGCCACTTGATCGCAGGCCAACGAATCATTATTACATCCATTGGGGTGACGCTATCAGCCATTTTCATCCTGCGTAGCGGTCGGCTTCGACGTGGTGCAGAACGAGGATGGCCTGCACGATCGTGGTCGCTCGCCGTGGGCAGCAGCGCAGCTTGAACAGGATCTTCCGCACCACCGGCGCGACGAACATCGCCCGAGCCACCCGCCAAGCCAACCGCCGATCACACGACCTGATCAACGCCGTGACCAGCAGCTACCCGACAACGCAATAGCCCTGGTCAGGGAGGATAGGGCTTGTCGAGAGTCCTGGTCATCCCGTCGCAGAAGGCCACTTGCTGAGTGAAGGCTACCGCAACACGTCCGAAGATCCTGGTGACCGGCGGCGGGCGAGGGGTCAGGGCTGTTGCGTAGTCGATCAAAGGGCGGTTGAACTGGGGTTTCGCAGGGGGTTCGGCGAGGTCCGGGGTCCATGTGGGACGGGTACGGCCCGTTGGTGATCATGGTGTTTGCGAAGACAACCGTGATCGAGAACAGGACCGTACCCGCTGATGTCATCATCACTGACCGAGATCGTGCTGCCGCACCGACCCCCCAGCCTGCCGTCACCGGTTGTGGTCACCGGTAGCGACCGTGACAGTGACCGCCGCAGCTTGTTCGTGGCGTTGGCGGTCATCAACGACCCGCGCGATCCGCGGGGCCGGCGGTATCCGCTGGTCAGTGTCCTGGCGGCGGCGGTGTGCGCGGTACTCGCCGGGGCGTGCACGTTCGCCGCGGTCGCGGACTGGATGCGCTTCCAGGACGAGTCGGTGTGGACCCGGCTCGGGTTCGACGGCCGGGTACCGGCCGCGACGACGGTGTGGCGGCTGCTGATCCGGCTCGACGCCGAGGTGTTGTCGCAGGTCCTCGCGTGTTGGTTGCGGGAGCGGGCCGGGCCGGTCGTGATCGGCGGGCGCCGGGGGCGACTCGTCATCGCCATCGACGGGAAGGTCGCCCGGGGTGCCCGCCTCGCCGACGGGCGGCAGGTGCATCTGCTCTCGGCCTACGACACCAGCACCGGGATCGTGCTCGCCCAGGTTCAGACCCGGATCCACGGATAGCGGAGGCGTGATCGCTACGCATCGGTGATAGGCGATGGGTGGTGTGGTGTTTCGGTGGGTGGGCATGCCGGTTTCCCGGGTGGCGCCGGGTTCGCTGGTCTCCGTGGGCTGGGACATGGCCGATGGGCCGAGTGGTCAGGTCCAGATGGGTAGCCGGCGGAGCCGGGCCAGGACCTGAGCCAGTAACTGTTGCCTCGGGGGTAGCCGTAGGGTGACCTGCCGGGCGTGGCGGACCAGCCGGGCGGGCACGGTGATCAGCCGGTGGCGCAGGGTGCCGAGGTGGTTGCGGCCTCGTCCGTCGCCGTCGTCGAGGCCGGCCAGTTCCTGCAGCCAGGCGGACAGGTTGACGGCCAGCAGCGCCCCCCACATCCACACCGTGTTGGCCGCCCGGCTGCCGGAGGGCAGGTGCCGCAGCGCGGCGCCGTGCTTGGCATCCCGGATGCGATCTTCGATGTCGGTGCGCATCCGGTGCCAGGCCTCCACCGCGACCGTCTTCGCCGGGGTGGACACATCCAGGTTGGTGGCGATGAACGAGTACGCGTACACGTGCCCGACCAGGCCGTCCAGGGCGAGCGTGAGTTGAGCTTTGGGGATGGTGCGCCGGCGGCGGGCGCGTGGGTCGGCCGAGATATCGGTAGCGTGGACCTTGACCCGCCGCACCACGGTCATGGTGGCGGGTGGCCAGCCGGCCGGTGCGTAGTCGCACACGGCGACCTGGGCGCCTTTCATCCGTTCGGCTTTGCGCCATGCATCGTCGGGGATCGCGGCCGCGGCTCGCCAGACCGCGGGGTTGCGGGTCACTCCGAGGGAAAAGTCGCAGCCGGCCTCCACCGCGGCCTGCGCGATGTCCTTGGCGAAGTAGCCCACATCGCCGCGGACCTTCGGCCGGGCGGTGACCCCGGCCGCGTTGAGGGTGGCCACGCTGCGTTCGATCAGCGAGCCCGCTCCCGGGCGGGGGTCTTCATCACCGGCGAGGAGGTCCGCGGCGGTCACCACCCCGGCCTCCGCCCACGTGGCCACGTGCGGGCGCCCGGCCCGGGCGCCCTTGTAGCTGTAGGCGATCCCTTCCTTCTTGGCCCCGTACACCTCGACGTCGGTGCCGTCCAGGTCGATGGTGGCCCCACCGGTGCGCAGCACCGCCCGCCGGGCGGCCGGCAGCAAACCGACAACCCGGCAGGCGATCTCCCCGATGCCTTCCTCGATACCAGCCACCTGCGCCGGACCGAACCGAGACGCCAACTCCACCGCGGTGCTCGCCGCCGGCGTGGGCACCGCGGACAACGCCTCACCCGCCGTATCGGCGCGGCGGCGATCCAGACCCACCCAAAACTGCGCGCCGCACATCTGCGCCTGCGCCACCGCGACCAGGAACTCTCCGCCGGACAATCCTCGATCCCGCTGCTTGATTCGGCCCACGGCGTCGTCCAGCGCGGCGGTCACGCCCAGCCGGCCGACCAACTCGGCCACCGCCACCACACCCGAGACCGGCGTCAGCGACGCGTCCGGTGCGCCAACACGGACACGACCTGCCAAACCAGGTATCTTCTTCACCGAACGGGTGTCCTTCCCACAGCGGCGGATTGGTGTCTCGACAACCCCAATCGTCCCTGCTGGCAAGGCATCCGTTCATCTATGCCACGCGGTGGCATATCCCTATCCGCGGATCCGGGTCAGATCACGGCGAAGTCGAACGAAATCCCGGCGTTCACCCCACTACTACGCCTGGTTGCGGCCGTGCTGGGATCCCTGAAGGACGTCCTGGTCGTCGCCGACGCGCTGCACGCCCAGACCGGGCACGCCGATCTGCTCGCCTCCGCCGACGCTCATCTGATGGTCCCGATCAAGGCCAACCAACCCAAGCTGTTCGCCCAGCTCAAGGCCCTGCCCTGGGCGCAGGTCCCGGTCGGGGCACAGACCCGCGAGACCGGTCACGGCCGCAAAGAGACCCGCACCGTCAAGGCACTCACCGTCAAGACCCCCGGCGGGCTGGGCTTTCCCAACGCCGAACAGGCCGTCCGGATCACCCGGACCCGCACGATCAAGGGCAAGACCACTCGCGAAACGGAGTACCTGACTATCTCGCTGCCCGCCGACCAGGCCCAACCCGCCGACCTCGGCACCTGGGCGCGCTCTGAATGGCATATCGAGAACCGCCTACATCACGTCCGAGACGTCACGCTACGTGAAGACGCCCACCAGGCCAGGACCCACAACGGTCCTGCCGTGTTCGCCACCCTCCGTAACACCGCAATCGGATACCACCACACCGACGGCGCCACCAACATCGCCGAAGCAACTCGCCGGGCCAGTCACCGCCCACACGAGCTCATCGACGCCGTGACTACCGGAAAACCGACCGTGACCAGCAGCAACACGACAATGCAATAGCCCTGGGCGAGGGGTGGTCGGGCACGCTGGTGCGCGGCTGCTCGTCGATTTGGCCGACGTGACCGGGTTGACCAGTGCATTCAGTCAGGCCCTCACCGGTCTGCGGCAACGGCAGGGCGGCCACGACCCGGGCCGGATCGCCGTTGATCTGGCGGTGACGCTGGCCGGCGGCGGCGAAGCGATCGCTGACCTCGCGGTGCTGTGGGATCAGGCCGGCCTGTTCGGGCCAGTCGCCTCCGATCCGACGGCGTGGCGGCTGGTGTCGCACCTGGACGGGACCCTGCTGGCCCGGTTGCGGGCGGCATGGGCTCAGGCCCGCGAGGTGGCCTGGGCCCAGCACGCCGAGGTACGCAGCGCGGCCTTCCCGCAGGTCAGCGTGGCCGGCCAGCAGGTGGCGGACCTGGTCCTGGCAGCTACCCGGACCGGACTCCCACCGGCAAGCGACGACGAGCTTACGAACGAAGAATCTACCACCTACATGGTCAACCTCCACTCTTCTGGGCGCACGAAAATGGCTCAGTAATACAGTCATATTATTTAATCAAATTGCTTGCACGTCTGGCGTGCTGCAGTTTGACTAACTAGACTAGACCTAGTCCCACCGGCCCGGACAGAACAGTCGGCACTGCTAATCGTGTCGGTGGAGTCTGGTTAAGAGGGTTCGCAGGGCCGGTCTCGTCGACCCCGGCTGGCCCTAACCCATCACAGCCCCGACAGACGGTTATCCTGCGCGGGTAGGGGGTCTCTCGCAGGCGGTCGTCTGTCGGGGCCTGTGATGGTCTAGCCTGGGTGATTCACGGTGATCATCAGCTGGTGGGTCTGACCGGCGGGTAAATAGAGGAAAGTGCCTCTCTGGCAGGGGGAATTTGTGATTGCGACATCTACAAGGATCTATGCCAAGGAAGCACTTCCGGCGTGCAGTCTACGCCGTGGTCAAAGGATCTGCGGGTCACCACGGACGGAACACAGGTGGTGTCGCACGTCGGCACTGCGTTGCTGCGGATGCTCGCGGATCAGGCCGGGCTGACCGGCGCACTGTCCGCCGCGCTCGCGCGGACCGGCGCCTTCCCGGTCCATGATCGGGGCCGGGTCCTGGTCGACCTGGCCGTGTTGATCGCCGACGGCGGCGAGGCGATCTGCGACATCGACGTGCTGCGGCATCAGACCCGGATCCACGGATAGCGGAGGCGTGATCGCTACGCATCGGTGATAGGCGATGGGTGGTGTGGTGTTTCGGTGGGTGGGCATGCCGGTTTCCCGGGTGGCGCCGGGTTCGCTGGTCTCCGTGGGCTGGGACATGGCCGATGGGCCGAGTGGTCAGGTCCAGATGGGTAGCCGGCGGAGCCGGGCCAGGACCTGAGCCAGTAACTGTTGCCTCGGGGGTAGCCGTAGGGTGACCTGCCGGGCGTGGCGGACCAGCCGGGCGGGCACGGTGATCAGCCGGTGGCGCAGGGTGCCGAGGTGGTTGCGGCCTCGTCCGTCGCCGTCGTCGAGGCCGGCCAGTTCCTGCAGCCAGGCGGACAGGTTGACGGCCAGCAGCGCCCCCCACATCCACACCGTGTTGGCCGCCCGGCTGCCGGAGGGCAGGTGCCGCAGCGCGGCGCCGTGCTTGGCATCCCGGATGCGATCTTCGATGTCGGTGCGCATCCGGTGCCAGGCCTCCACCGCGACCGTCTTCGCCGGGGTGGACACATCCAGGTTGGTGGCGATGAACGAGTACGCGTACACGTGCCCGACCAGGCCGTCCAGGGCGAGCGTGAGTTGAGCTTTGGGGATGGTGCGCCGGCGGCGGGCGCGTGGGTCGGCCGAGATATCGGTAGCGTGGACCTTGACCCGCCGCACCACGGTCATGGTGGCGGGTGGCCAGCCGGCCGGTGCGTAGTCGCACACGGCGACCTGGGCGCCTTTCATCCGTTCGGCTTTGCGCCATGCATCGTCGGGGATCGCGGCCGCGGCTCGCCAGACCGCGGGGTTGCGGGTCACTCCGAGGGAAAAGTCGCAGCCGGCCTCCACCGCGGCCTGCGCGATGTCCTTGGCGAAGTAGCCCACATCGCCGCGGACCTTCGGCCGGGCGGTGACCCCGGCCGCGTTGAGGGTGGCCACGCTGCGTTCGATCAGCGAGCCCGCTCCCGGGCGGGGGTCTTCATCACCGGCGAGGAGGTCCGCGGCGGTCACCACCCCGGCCTCCGCCCACGTGGCCACGTGCGGGCGCCCGGCCCGGGCGCCCTTGTAGCTGTAGGCGATCCCTTCCTTCTTGGCCCCGTACACCTCGACGTCGGTGCCGTCCAGGTCGATGGTGGCCCCACCGGTGCGCAGCACCGCCCGCCGGGCGGCCGGCAGCAAACCGACAACCCGGCAGGCGATCTCCCCGATGCCTTCCTCGATACCAGCCACCTGCGCCGGACCGAACCGAGACGCCAACTCCACCGCGGTGCTCGCCGCCGGCGTGGGCACCGCGGACAACGCCTCACCCGCCGTATCGGCGCGGCGGCGATCCAGACCCACCCAAAACTGCGCGCCGCACATCTGCGCCTGCGCCACCGCGACCAGGAACTCTCCGCCGGACAATCCTCGATCCCGCTGCTTGATTCGGCCCACGGCGTCGTCCAGCGCGGCGGTCACGCCCAGCCGGCCGACCAACTCGGCCACCGCCACCACACCCGAGACCGGCGTCAGCGACGCGTCCGGTGCGCCAACACGGACACGACCTGCCAAACCAGGTATCTTCTTCACCGAACGGGTGTCCTTCCCACAGCGGCGGATTGGTGTCTCGACAACCCCAATCGTCCCTGCTGGCAAGGCATCCGTTCATCTATGCCACGCGGTGGCATATCCCTATCCGCGGATCCGGGTCTGACGCGCTCTTGCGGGCGCGGTTGGCCCGTTTGAGGGTCGTCCGCCACAACTTCTCCTGTGCGGCGGCGTTCGGTGCCCGGCAGCCGTTGGATGCATCAGCTAAGGCGTTTCGCAACTCGTCTATCGTCCATCCACTTGCGAGCAGCGCGGCGATCTGATGAGCAAGAGCGGACGCGCGGCCTCGGGCCCGCTTGTGCTGTGCCTCGGTGTGGCCGAGCTTCCACGGCAGCGCGTCTACGATCTGATCGGCACCGTCGAGGTAGGCCTTCAGGTCTGGCGGGCCACTGGCGTTGATGGTCGTCGAACTCCTTGTCAACGGGCACCGCCTTGTAGCATCATCGGACACGGGCTAGCTCGTACAGGTCGCGCGCTCGGAGCGTTCGGTGGATCCCCGGGCGGGGGTGGCACCTGCGGCATCTCCACCAGACGCAGAGAACGGTCCGCGGGCACTCGACGCGCCAAGCGTCTAAGGATACCGCCGGAAAAGCCTGATTAGTCACTCGCATACAGTTATCTGCCCTAGGGTTGCCGCGGCCTCTAACATCAGGGCATGCACGAACGCTTGCGGCAGGTTGCCGCGTAGCCGCCGTTGCCGTACGTCGTACTCCTCGCTGTAGAGGCCGGGTGATCCATAAGTACTCCGATTACGCTCAAAAATTCTTTTAGCATCTGCCATTCGGCCGGACTTACAGCATGCTAGCGCGGCGGCAAAGCCACAAAGTAGGAAGGCGTTCTCGGTGTCGCCGAGGGGGCGTCGGTTGGATCGGAAGCGGTATACGTATCCTTCCGATCCAAGCTCATCCAGCACGGCCTTGAGGGTTTTTGTAGTACGCGGGTCACCGGCGGGCAGTGCGCCACGGACGCCTGCCATGAGCAAAGCGGCATCAACCCGTTCATCGTCATATGCCTGCTTCCAGTATCCCCGTGGGTGCAGTCCGTGAGTCGCAGCATCGGCTAAAATGACATCCGCCAGCGCCGACCACCGGCCCGCCTGGTCGCCAGAAGCAACGCGGGCAACCGATTTTAGTCCGGCGACGCAGATCAGTCGGGGGTAAGTCCAATGGCGCGTTGACAGTTCCCAGATGCCGCTGTCCGGCTCGCGCCAACGCCTTTCGATACTGTCGGCCGCCTGTTCTGCGGCTCGCCACGCCATCTTGTCGATCCGGTCCAGCCGCGCTGCGGCTGCAAGGACCAGCAGAGCCTCACCGAACACGTCCAACTGGAACTGGCTCCGTACCCAGTTGCCTGTCTGCGGCTGTGCGCCGGGGTACCCGGATAGGAAGTCCAGTCGCGTCTCTGGTGGTACGGGTTTTCCACTGGCGGTATAGGCTGGAGCCAGCCGATCGCCGTCGGCGAGGATCCGGGTAGTGATGAAGCTGACCGCGTCGTCCAACAGATCATGGGCACCCACAAGGGCTGCCGCTTGACCGGCCATCGACTGGTCGCGGATCCAAGCATACCGGTAATCGTAGTTGCGCCCGGCTAGGGCTTGTTCGGGTAGTGAGGTGGTCGCCGCCGCGACCATTCCCCCGCCTGGCCGGGTCATCCCGCGCAGTATCGCATAGGACAAAGTCGCATCCTGCTGAGCCGGACCAGCGAACCTGGGTGCCACACGATGCCAGTACTCTTCGGTGGCACGCCATAATTCGCCTGGTTGACACGGCGGATCAGTAAACGGACGCGGGGACACCTCCAGCACCAGGTCGTGCCAGCTTCTTGCCGATAGTTTTAACTCGCCCTCAAGTAGCCCGTCACGGTCGGGACGTAGCTGTTCTGCGCCAGTGACTCGTAGATGTAGTGCGCCGGTCCGAGCAAGCCACAACGCGCCGTCGCGAGTCACATCCTCCACCGATTCGCGCCCAAAGTCGGCGCGTGGGCTGAGAATCACCCTGAACTTAGCCGGTCGATCCAGAGTGCGGATCTGCCGAAGCAGCACCACACGATCTTCATCTCCGGGGGCTGCCAGCGCGTCCCGCGACTCGATAATCGCGTTCTCAACCTCCCATCTGTTGATCCAGATCAGTGAGCCATCGTTGTAATACCCTCCATGAACGTGACGAGTCTCCGGGAAAAGCAGGAAATGCCCTAGACCAGGTCCGAGGATATCTCCGAAAAGCGGGGGGTCAGACCATCCAGGCGCACATAGCCAGCCAATATCGCCATACGGTCCAACCAATGCCCCTCGGTACCCATCAGCGATCAGGGCGTACGCGCCCAACAGATGCGGCGACGTGATGTTGAATCTGTTTAGGCGATTACGAAAACCCGCGTCGGTGTTCTCGCTTTGCTGTAGCGAATTCGAGGATGGCGACTTGGTTTCCACTTGGCAAACCTCTTTGTTTCCGTTGGACCTACCGCAGGTTCTACCCCTAGACTATAGGACCTCAACCGCAACATAGAGGGAAGAATCATTTAGCTACTAAAGTAGTACAATCCGGCTCTCAGGGTCGGGTGGTCGCAGGGAGTCTCACCCTCCGGCTCCCACAGAACCGTGCGGTCCGTGGCGCAGCCTCGCCCAGGTCGAACTGGCCACTTCCGAATGGGTCGACTGGTACAACAACCAGGAGGGTCATTCAAAACCCGGGTGCGGCGGTTCTGAAGATCTCCAGGGCGGTGGCGGTGCGTAACACGTCGGGGAAGTCGGTCATGATCCGGTGGTAGCCGGTCTTGAGGATCTTCCAGTTCTTCAGATGACTGATGGCGCGTTCGACGGCGGCGCGGAGCCGGTTGACGCTGTAGTTGTACGCCTTTTGCTGGGCGGTCAGTTCCCCACCGGGTGGTTTCTTGTGCGGGGTGATCGGGCCGGTGCCCTGGTAGCCGCCGTCGCCGATCATGCCTGGTCCGTCGGTGAGGTGGCTGGCCCAGCGTTCGGCGATGCCGGAGATGAAGAACGCCGCCGCGTCGTGGCGGGCGCCGTTGACGGGTTCGCCGACGTCGGCGACGCGGCCATCGAGGTTGGCGATGACCTGCACGTTCTGCCCTGACAGGTGTTTCTTGCCGGAGAACAGTCCGTGGTAGGACTCGCGTTCGCCGACCGGGGCGACGAACCCGTCAACCAGCACACCGTCACGGCGGGTCTGCTCCAGGCGCTGGTCGACCTCAGGACGGGTGACCCAGCGCAGGATCGGCTGCAGGATCTGGTGATAGCGGGTGATCGTGGCCTGCGAACAGCCGAACACCTCGCCGAGGACCTCGTCGGGCATGTTGTGCCGGAGTCCGAACAGCACCGCGATCACCGCCGTGGCCAGCGGCAACACGTGCGGACGCCCGACCGGCGGCTTCTCCCACTCATCGCCCACGATCTCGCGAACCCGGCCGATCAGGTCAGCGAGCCGGTCCGTCGGGAGTCCTGTCATACTTTCACAGCGCAGCGGCTGACCCTCGATCAACTTCCACACAAAGCTGATCTATCGGATCCCAGCCGCTGCGTCTACTCCGGACAGTCAACCCGGGTCACGGGCACCCTCGAACCCAATGCCACGTAGCCTAGTTTGATCATGCTGCGTGGGGTTGAAGTCGGTAGATGTGGACGGTGGCTGAGCCCTGGTGGCGGATGCTGGCTGGCTCGTCGCGTTTCTTGACGCGGTAGCTGTTGTGGCGGGCGCGTTTGACGGCGCGGGGGCAGGTGCGTTCGCGTCGGGTGGGGATCAGGAGAGCGGCGATCTGGGCAAGGTGGGTCGGTAGTCGGTCAGTCCAGTCCTGAGGGGGGAATGTCCGCCGTCCCGGTGGCGGTGCGGCGGATCAGGCGCAGGGCCTTGGTGAAGGAGATCCGATCTGGATCGAGGTCAGCGGCGGCGGACGCTTTCGCGGTCAGTGCGCTGATCGCGTGGTGGACGATCAGGTAGGCCCAGATCTCCTGATGGGCCAGGTCCGGCAGGCGGGACCGCAGCACCCGTCCGGGACCACGGAGGTGGGTTTTGAGCTGGTCGTTGGCGGTTTCTTCCTCCCAGCGTTCGTGGTACGCGGCGGCCAGTTCGTCGGCGCGGGCGTCGGCGGGGTCGATGATTGTGGTGATCAGGGCGATCAGTTCGCCGGTGCCGTTACCGACGCGGTCGGGTACGTCGTACTCGACCACTCTGGCGAGGTGGACGACCGGCAGGCCCTGGTCGTCGAACGCGTCGGGAACAGTGTTGATGTCGGTCAGATCAGCCTCGCCGCGGGCGGCTGCGAGGAGCCGTTCCCGTCGACCGCCATGGACAGTCGGCTTGATCAGGACGGTGAGATAGGTGCCGTCGGACAGGACCTTGACCACGGGCAGGTCGAGCTGGTTCGGGGTCCGCCACAGCAACGCCGCGCCGGTGGCCTGGGCGGCATCCCACGCCTGCCAGGAGTAGAACCCCCGGTCAGCGGTGAGCAGTTCGTCGGACCGCAGCCGCGGGTACAGGCGCTGCGCGAGGGTCTTCTCTCCCACGGCGTAGCCGCCGATCTCGGCGGCGACGAAGGCGTGGGTGCCGCACTCTGCGAGGGCCACTACCCGGGCCTTCGGGAACGCCGAACGGTTTTCCCCCGACCCGGCGTACCCCAACTCGGCCGCGTTCTCGTCGCTGTCGGGCAGGTCGACCTCGAACCCGTCGATCGCCAGCAGCCGCCACCGGCGCAGGAAAGACCCCCGCGCGGTGCCCAGCGCGGCCACCTGCACGTGCGGGCCCGCCTCACCCGCGACCGGCCCGCACGTGCGCTCGAACACCTCGGCGAACACCTGGCGACCCAACCGTTTCCGCGCCTGAGTGATGGCGCTGGACGTCGGCACGCTCCACCCCGCACTCCAGCACCCGAACCGGTCCAACGACCCGGTGACCTTGCTCGCGACCTCGGTGTAGTCATCGTCGGGGAACAACGCCAGCCCCAACGTCAGATACGCGGTCACATGCGCCGGCAGTTTCCCGTCCGACCGCTTCTCCCGCACCCCGCACACCTCAACCGCCGCGTCGACCTCCTCCCGCGACACCTGCGAGATCAACACCCCGAGCGTGACCTGATCCGACCGCACCGCCGGACGATCCACCACATCCACCGACATGACCCGAGATCAAAACAGCCCGCCGAACCACGGCCACCCCGCCACGCCGCACCACCCGCGAGTCCACACAAAACCGCAGGCCACACCCAAGATCAACCTAGCCTACGTGGCATTGCCCTCGAACCTCACTCAACGTGACATCCATGGGTGTCGACCGAGTTTTGAATGGCCCTCCAGGTCGGAAGCTGGGAGTATTATGGAAGATGACAGACAGTGCCTCACACGCAAGCACGCCGTGTGAAGACTCAAACACCGACCTCGGTGCTGAGGACGATTGTCTGCTCTGCGGGAAGGCGTAGCCGTTCCGCTTGGGAGGCACTGTTGTTGTTGAGACGTATAAATAGTATTTTGCGCCAACCAGCCATCCCGGCACGGCTGGTTTTGATTAGCCTAATCTGTGAGATAAAATAGGTGACCCGATTGAGAGTCATTCCTCGGCCTTTAGGGTGATTAGCGGCATGGCGCAGAATCTCGGGGTACTCGATATTATCTCGAAAGCCGAAAGTGGCAGAGATGTGCGTGATTCCGTCACCCGGATCCCCGAGAGTGTCGATGGCTAGACGTCGATCCAAAGGAATGTGTGGGACATCTTCTATGCGTTCCGAAACTATCACTATATTTTCGTGTCGTACGCGGTTATGCGCAACGTTTGCGCGTAGCGCCAATGGGACAGTTTCCTTATTCGGGTGCGGAAAGACGGCAGTGCCCTGAACCCGTTGAAGGTCCGGGTCCCGCAATATGCCAAGAAAGTCCGATAGCTTACCTTCCCGTTCACTCCGTTTTCTAGTGACCATTCTGGACCCACGTTGCCAGGTCGCCATGACGGCGTACAATATTATCGCAATAAGCAGCGGCACCCAGGCACCGTTAACAAATTTAGGAAGGGTTGAAAGGGAGAAAATGATTTCGATTCCAACAAAAACAACCCCGAATAGTACTAACCATCGGGTGGCCCAGCTCCACAAGACCCGGGCGACGACCAGAAACAGAATCGTCGTGATCAAGAGTGTGACGGTGACCGCTGCACCGTACGCACCGGCTAGTTTCGTCGACGACTCGAACCCTAGCGTCACTATCAAAACCGCAGCGAAAAGAAACCAGTTCACCGCAGGAATATAGATCTGGCCGTACCTGCGGCGGGAGGTATGGCGGATCTTCAGCCGCGGGAAAAAACCCAACTCCATGGACTGGCGCGCCATCGTATAGGAGCCGGAGATCACGGCCTGGGACGCGATTATCGTGGCCATGGTTGCCAGGATAACCATCGGCAACCGCGCCCAGTTAGGTACCAGCATGAAGAACGGATTACTCTCGCTATCTGGCATCTTTAAAATCAACGCGCCTTGGCCAAGATAGTTTAGCGTTAACGCAGGGAATACGAATATGAACCAGGTTCGGCGAATCGGTACTAGACCGAAGTTGCTTAGGTCGGCGTAGAGTGCTGCGATGCCGGTGATTGTCAGTACTACGGAGCCCATCGCGATGAACGCGGCGACTGGATGTTCCACTATTAGCAAAGCTGCGTATGTCGGCGATAGCCCGGCTATGATTCCCGGGTTACGGAACACCTCAGCAGCGCCGGTCACGCCTAGGCAGATAACCCAGAGGAACATTACCGGTCCAAATATGGATCCCACACGCCCTGTTCCCCATGGTTGCAGTATGAACAGTGATATGATGACCGCTACCGACAATGGAAGCACGGCAACCGACCATCCCGGAGAGACAACTTCGAGTCCCTCCATCGCCGACAGCACTGAGATTGCCGGCGTGATCACACTATCGCCGAAATATAATGCGCTGCCGATTGCCCCAAGCGCCATAGCTGCAGCTACGTGTCTGGTATCGGCGCGACGCAATGCCCGTCTGGCCAGAGCCGTTAGCGCCATGATCCCGCCCTCCCCGTCGTTGTCGGCCCGTAGCATAAAAAACATGTAGTTGACCGATACCGTCAGGGTAATAGTCCAAAAGATTAGCGAGATAACACCGAATACATCGGAGGCGCTCGACGACAAACTATGGTCTGCGGCAAAGAGTATCTTCAGCGAATATATTGGGTTGGTGGCAATGTCGCCGTATACGACACCTAGTGCACCCAGCATAAGCGTGAGCCTTGCTGACCCCTCTGCCGTCCGGTGACTCGGAGATGCGGATGCCTGCGAACTCGTCGCCCCACCGCCCGTAGTCACGCCTTCATCACCCCCCTACAGGCTGCGGTTGCCGCCTTAGTCTTGATGCGTCATATCGTTTTCGGGAAGCCCTGATTGCTCCCCGAACGAATGAAGTGAACGCCAAAGGCCTGCAACGCATCGCCATAGATGGTTGCACCTTGCCTGCTATGAACTCTAGCTCACCTAAACTACTTTTTCGTCGAAACATGAATATGCAAGAACTCGGGATTTGTATTACATTTGTACTTATATTACGAATGCAGTAAGATCGTTTCTTGGGCAATGAGCCCTTTTCGTCGTGACCAGCCGGCCTGGGAGTGGCTGGAGGCCGTGCCACTGCCCCGGGTGGCGGCCACTCTCGGGGCGCGGCTGGGTCCGGACCAGGGCGGTTGCAAGTTCCGGGTTGTGTGGCTGGTCGGGTTGGGACCGGTTGGGGTGGATAGCAGGGCAGGCACGGGTTTCGTGATCATTGTGGTGTCGAAGCCAGATGATCACGAGGTGGCCCGTGCCTGCTGTTGCATCTTCTCCTATCCCTGCCGTGCTGGTGAAGCTGGGGCCGCTGGACACCGGCCGGATCGCCGACCTGCGGCCTTACCTCGATTCGGTGCCCGACCCGCGTTCCCGGCGGGGCCGGTGGTACTCGCTGACCGCGATCCTGCTGGTGTGCGCCTGCGGGGTCGTCTCGGGCGCGAAGAGCATTGACGAGCTCGCCGAGTGGGGTCAGCGGGCCTCGACCGCGCTGCTGACAGTCATCGGGATCCGCGTTCATCTGTTCAGACCCGGATCCGCGGATAGGGATAGGGAGTGTCAAGTTAACGGCTGATCTTGGTTGTTGAGGTGGTCAGTTGTTGGCCGGGGTGAGCCGGCCTTCGAAGGCGATCTGGAAGGCGTTCAGTGGTGCTTTCCAGCGTATGGTCCAGCGTCGGCGGCCGGCTCCGGTCGGGTCGAGGCTCATCAAGGCCATGTAGACGCACTTGAGTGCGGCCTGCTCGTTCGGGAAGTGGCCACGAGCTCGCACGGCCCTGCGGATACGGGCGTTGACGGACTCGATCGCGTTCGTGGAGCAGATGACCTTGCGGATCTCCACGTCGAAGGCGAGGAACGGCACGAACTCCGCCCACGCGTTCTCCCACAGCTTCACGATCGCCGGATACTTACGGCCCCACGCCTCGGCGAACTCGAGGAACCGCTCGGTGGCGGCGTCCTCGGTCGCCGCGGTGTAGACCGGCCGCAGCGCTTTGGCGATCTTGTCCCAGTCCTGCCGGGCGGCGTAGCGGAACGAGTTGCGCAGCAGGTGCACCACACACGTCTGCACGATCGTGCGCGGCCACACCGTCTCCACCGTCTCCGGCAGTCCCTTGAGCCCGTCACAGACCAGCATCAGCACGTCGGCCACGCCGCGGTTCTTCAACTCGGTGAGCACGTGCAGCCAGTACTTGGCGCCCTCGCCGCCGTCACCGGCCCAGATACCGAGGATGTCGCGGTGGCCGTCGACGGTGACCGCCATCGCGAGGTAGATCGGCCGGTTCGCGACCTGACCGTCCCTGATTCTTGACGTTGATGGCGTCGATGAACACGACCGGTAGACCCGGTCCAGGGGCCGGTTCTGCCACTCGGCCATGCCGTCCATGACCTTGTCGGTGATCGTGGAGATGGTCTGCTTCGACACCTCAGCGCCGTAGACCTCAGCCAGGTGCGCGGCGATCTCGCCGTGGGTCAGGCCCTTGGCCGACAGCGACAGGACCATGTCGTCGACGCCGGTCAGACGCCGCTGCCGCTTACGCACGATCTGCGGCTCGAACGTCCCGGCGGCGTCGCGTGGGACCCGCACCTCGACCGGCCCGACGTCGGTGAGCACCGTCTTGGTCCGGCTGCCGTTACGGGTGTTCCCGCTACCCCGACCCGCCGGGTCGTGCTTGTCGTAGCCGACGTGGTCGGTGATCTCCCCATCCAACGCCGACTCGAGGACCCGCTTCGTCAGCTGCTCTGCAGCACCCACCCTCGCCGGTCAGCTTCAACCCGTCACCACGAGCCCGATCGACCAGCATCGCGATCAACTGCTCATCCGTGACCGCACCCACCGCTCCACGCCGGCTGTCCCGTGGTCTCGGTCGTCATCTGGCGTCTCTCCCTTGATCGGTCGATCAGCCGTTATTTGTACAGTCCCCCGAGATGCGCTGCGACGTAGTCACGCAGGTCGTCGCGGACCGCGTCGGCGTCCCACGCCGTCCTGTTGAGCAGCCGTTGCATGCCGTCAGGTGTGTCTCCCCGGCCGCCTCGGCCAGGTCCAGCCATTCTTGCCGGCCAGCGGCGACAGCAGGCCCAGCACGTATGCCCGTGCCCGCCGACGTGGCCCCACCCGCCGGAACCGCCACGATCCGCGCCATCAGGTCATCCAGGCCCGCCGCCCACCCCCGAAAGATCATCTACCGCCACGAGTGCAGAAGTCTGCGATGGACGATCATCTACTCTGACGTCTGACCGCATCTGCGGTCCTATTTAGCTGCGCAAACGCCGCCAACG
>NZ_JAUALB010000015.1 GCF_030345795.1 Micromonospora sp. WMMA1363 | reverse complement strand
CCCAACGTCGGCCTCGCTCGCCCGCTCGACTGGTGTGGATCCCTCTGACGTGGTGTCGGCGGGGCCGTCTACCGTGTCCTTTTCCTCCCGGTGCGGCTCTGGTGAGGTGCGGCGACACGCTGTGTGGCCTGGGGATGTGTTACTGTTTGTGATGGTGAAAGGGATCCTCCCGCTATGTTCTGTCGGTTGCGAGACACGAACATCAGCAAGAGGGAGCCCGTGCAAGAGTACGCATCCGAGACGGCGGACGATGCTTCGCCGCTCCGCCCATCCGTCCGCGTTTCGGCGCGATGGTGGACTTCCTGTCCGGTGAGCATGCGGCGGGGATGACTCACGCCGAACTGGAGGAGGCGCTGCATACCGATGGCATGCGGTTGCTGTGTCAGTTGTTGCAGGACAGTCTGATCTTCGTGCCAGTCGGTAGGAACGGCTCGACGAGGTGACCGACGCCGATAGCCATCTGCGGGGTGGGCCGAGCGCAGGGCTATTGCATTGTCGTGTTGCTGCTGGTCCCGTCGGTTTTCCGGTAGTCACGGCGTCGATGAGCTCGTGTGGGCGGTGACTGGCCCGGCGAGTTGCTTCGGCGATGTTTGTGGCGCCGTCGGTGTGGTGGGTATCCGATTGCGGTGTTACGGAGGGTGGCGAACACGGCAGGACCGTTGTGGTCCTGGCCTGGTGGGCGTCTCTCACGTGCGTGACGTCTCGGACGTGATGTAGGCGGTTCTCGATATGCCATTCAGAGCGCGCCCAGGTGCCGAGGTCGGCGGGTTGGGCCTGGTCGGCGGGCAGCGGATAGTCAGGTACTCCGTTTCGCGAGTGGTCTTGCCCTTGATCGTGCGGGTCCGGGTGATCCGGACGGCCTGTTCGGCGTTGGAAAGCCCGCCCGCCGGGGGTCTTGACGGTGAGTGCCTTGACGGTGCGGGCTCTTTGCGGCCGTGACCGGTCCTCGCGGGTCTGTGCCCGACCGGACCTGCGCCCAGGCAGGGCCTTGAGCTGGGCGAACAGCTTGGGTTGGTTGGCCTTGATCGGGACCATCAGATGACGTCGGCGGAGGCGAGCAGATCGGCGTGCCCTCTGGGCGTGCAGCGCGTCGGCGACGACCAGGACGTCCTTCATGGATCCCAGCACGGCCGCAACCAGGCGTAGTAGTGGGGTGAACGCCGGTTTCGTTCGACTTCGCCGTGATCTGAACCTGGGCGAGCACGATCCCGGTGCTGGTGTCGTAGGCCGAGAGCAGATGCACCTGCCGCCCGTCGGCGAGGCGGGCACCCCGGCGACCTTCCCGTCGATGGCGATGACGAGTCGCCCCCGGCGCCCGCCGATCACGACCGCCGTCGCTCCCGCAACCAACACGCGAGGACCTGCGACAACACCTCGGCGTCGAGCCGGATCAGCACCGCCACACCGTCGTCGCGGCCGGTACCCGGTCGACCCGAACCCGGTCGAACCCGAGCCGGCCACCGACTCGTCCTGGAAGCGCATCCATCCGCGACCGCGGCGAACGTGCACGCCCCGGCGAGTACCGCGCACACCGCCGCCGCCAGGACCTGACCAGCGGATACCGCCGGCCCGCGGATCGCGCGGGTCGTTGATGACCGCCAACGCCACGAACAAGCTGCGGCGGTCACTGTCACGGTCGCTACCGGTGACCACAACCGGTGACGGCAGGCTGGGGGGTCGGTGCGGCAGCACGATCTCGGTCAGTGATGATGACATCAGCGGGTACGGTCCTGTTCTCGATCACGGTTGTCTTCGCAAACACCATGATCACCAACGGGCCGTACCCGTCCCACATGGACCCCGGACCTCGCCGAACCCCCTGCGAAACCCCAGTTCAACCGCCCTTTGATCGACTACGCAACAGCCCTTGGGATCATCCGTTCCTTGACCGGCAGCGGCCCGGAACGAGCGCGTGCGTCTACATAGCGCTGATGAGCCTCGACCCACCGGTGCTGGACCATGCGCTGGAAAGCCTCCCAGATCGCCTTCGAGGGCCGGCTCACCCCGGCCAACCACTGACCACCTCAACAACCAAGATCAGGCTGCTAGCTTGGCGCTCCCGTATCAAAAGTACGTGAATCAATGCCCTCCAGGTACGATCGTATTAGCACACAGTTTTTATTATTCGCCGAGTTTCCTGTTGGCTATTTGGGGTAGGTCGAGTCGATTGAGTAGTGTGGAACCAGTCTTCGTCGGCCTAGATCGGCAGTAAGTCTCCAGTCCTGGCGTTCAGAGGCCGGCGAAGAAGGTGCACCATGGCAGGTCTTCTGGACTGCACATCACGGCCCCGGTGGATAGGTTCGCGGCGTTAACTGAGGTCTCCCACTCGCGGTATCCATCTGCCGGGGCCTATGATGACTCTCGACTCAGAGACGATGGGGAAGACGAAGTTCCTCACAACCGATTGGCCCACAACGTCCGATGTGCTATCTACCGCGAACGATCCAGAGGATCGGACGAATAGCAGGCCTAACCGGCGGCAACCGCCACGACGCCACCCAGCCCATGCCCCTGGTCGACAAGATTTCCCGACGCCATCATCTTCTGGCACCGACTCCAACGCTCAAAGAGTTAGGAGCTCTAAATGAGCCAAGTCGGGTTCGAATGCGCACCTCTCTGGGACCGATGGGGGGCCGGTCAGCCTCGGGAAGGCGGCGCCCCTGCTTCCGCTCCCGTCCGTCATCGGGTGCGCCGGTGACGGACGGGGAAAGATCCTGATGGTCAGGTTGAGTCGGGGTTCGAGGGTAAGGCCGGCGTGGATCAGAAAGCCGTCGAGCAGGTCGGGGCGGTACTGGATGCGCTTGAGCCGGTTGCGGACGATCGTCAGAAGGTGGTCGACACCGCGGACGGGCACTTTCACGTGCTCGACCCGCCACCACAACGAGTTCATCAAGGCGCGAGGTTAACCGTCCGCAGAAGGAATACAGTTGTAGTACTTGCTACGGCCATATGGCCTGAGTAAGTTGCGAATCGGCTCAAGCGCTGCACGTTCTTCTGATAGCCTTCTTTTCGGGGCAAAGAAGGCCGCCTTCTGTCGCACCAGTACGACAGAAGGCAAGCGGGCACACTGCTTCGCTGGGGTCAGCGGGCATCTCTGTTTGACGTTCCGAAGGCTTCGCCATGCGTAGCTAAAGCTTTGCTCCAATCAGGGAGCCGATAGAGGTTTAGTGGTGGCAGAATGTGGAGTATTTGGATGGAGGAGGCCGACGCTCTATAAAGGCGCGTTCGATATCGCGAAGAAGCTTACCGATCTCATTTCGGGTTGCAACCCAGGCCAAGGTTGCCAAAGTGGGCGCGGAGCACCTCTGGAAGGCAAGTGAAGAGAGCAATGCCCGCAATTCGCCGATCTCGGTCAGTCCCAAAGTTGTGAATCAGAGGCTCGTAGGTCCCGAGGAACCTGCGCGACGCGCAATCCTCACAGATCACACTGGCGGCCCACCTGCAGGCTCGATCGAGTAGCAATATGGATGGAAAGCTGGCCGAGGAGCGTATCCAGACGGAATCCAGGTAATCTTGGGGCACTAGAGGGAATATTATGGCATACGATCCGGAACCGGAGAGGCCTCTTGCCTCCCGATATGAGTCGGACAGGGAGAATCCGCCGAGGTACGAGTCGGACAGGGAGAATCCGCCGAGGTACGAAGCAGACAGAGCCTATCCCTCGAGGTACGAAGCAGACAGAACCTGCCCCTCGAGGTGCAGACTAGAGTCCAATTGGTATCGATGGCCCAGACTTGGCGCTATCCAGATACTGGCATTGGTGATACTGACCGTAGTTATTATTGCGTGTTTGGGATATGTGGGTTTTTTACATGTGCGCGTTTGGCAGCTGTAGGATGGAATTGAAAGCCATGCGCCTCGCCGCTAATTGCACAATGGGCTAGAGTAGAGAGAGGAAAGAGATATGGTTAGCTCCGCGTCTCAGGAGCAGCATCTCCGTAGGGAACCCGCACCAAGCGACCGAACGGATTACACCTACGGTACCGGACCATCCGCCCCCACCCCTGATCAGCAGCATCTCCGTAGGGAACCCGCACCAAGCGACCGAACCGATTACACCTACGGTACCGGACCATCCGCCCCCACCCCTGATCAGGAGCATCTCCGTAGGGAACCCGCACCAAGCGACCGAACCGATTACACCTACGGTACCGGACCATCCGCCCCCACCCCTGATCAGAGCATCTCCGTAGGGAACCCGCCCAAGCGACCGAACCGATTACACCTACGGTACCGGACCATCCGCCCCCACCCCTGATCACCATCCGCCCCCACCCCTGATCAGAGCATCTCCGTAGGAACCCGCACCAAGCGACCGAACCGATTACACCTACGGTACCGGACCATCCGCCCCCACCCCTGATCAGGAGCATCTCCGTAGGGAACCCGCACCAAGCGACCGAACCGATTACACCTACGGTACCGGACCATCCGCCCCCACCCCTGATCAGGAGCATCTCCGTAGGGAACCCGCACCAGCACAAACATATCCACTGCGTGAAGGTCCTGAGCAAGCCTATCGATCCGAACACCTCCGTCGGAATTTGGAGCGATCTCATTTCCTGGCTCATCTCATAAGAGAGGAGCTAGAGCGTTCCTATGCGGCTCTGATGGCGTCCGGCGGCGTGGCGACTGGCTGGCGGGATCGGAACTCCGACCGAGCAGCTCATCGGCAGAGCGGCCCCACGAAGATCCCGCGAACCCGTCTCCACGTGACCCCACGGGACCCCTACCGGGAGTGATCCCACCGCATCTCTAAGTTTTCTGGTTGGCCCTCGTGTGAGTGAGTTGGGAGCACGGACTAGACAAAGGATAGTTAGTCTACAGGGGCAAGTCTCATCCGGTTTAGCTTCTCCACAAAACAGCGGAGTTACTATGCCTTATGCAACCCAGACTCAGCTCTCGTCGCCAAAGGCGATGGGGCGGGATGCGCTGGGTGCGACTTAGGCCCAGGCCTCTAACTACCGACGGTTGCCAGCCCGGAAGGTCGCACAGGTCTCCAGAAACAATCCTTCAGGGCCATCACGTCACGACGCGAAACTCCCCTAGAGTTTCGTTGCCCTGATTCTGATCGCTGGCTTTCCGTTACCTCCCGACCACGAATCGCCTTACGATGCGATGATGCGACCTAGGGCTGCCTGTCAGCCACTCACTCAACTTCACCGAGATTCTGAGTTTCTTGCGTCTGCTCGGGCATCTGCGCTACACGCAACCGATAGGGTTGGCCCGCCGCCCAGTACCTTCTCTCCGCTTGGGCGGCGGAACAGCCCTGGAACTCTCCCGTGCGGGACCGACGTCGGTCACCAGCAGCGTGCCGAACTAGAGTAATTAGGCTGGTGATTTTCGACGTAGGATGCTAATGGAACGGTGGCGGGCCGCTGCGGCTTTAAAGCAAGTAGAAGGGTATATCCCTCGGGTATGTGCGGCTTAGCGCCCGAGCTCGTATGCAAGGGATCAAGGCGGATCGTCTGTTTGAAAGCAGATCTATCGCTGATTCCTTGATATTGGATCGGCGCCCGAAACATGTGCGGAAGCATCGCGGACTCATGGCGGAGTTCCAGAAACTCATGCAGGTTGCGGCTTTGATAAAAGGTCGCGCTCAATACCTCATGGAGATCGGGGGGTCCTGGCTGGTGCCACGTGAGCGGTAGCAGGAGACGATGCCCTGTCCAGTAAGCTGCTGGTGGCATAGAGCGTAGTTACAGTCGTTGGTCGGCGTAGAGCTGAAAGGCAGATTATGCCCATGGTCCCAATGGCGGCATCACCGGCATCACCGGAAGCGTCGGATAGACCCTTGATGCCGCCACGTCGGCGGTCACAACCTCGGGTGCAGCAGCACCCGTTCCGGAAAGCCTCATCGACAGGGTGCGGGCCTTTGTACAGCAAAACGAGACATCGGTTCAGGCCGTCACGGAGCTGGCCCTGGACGAGTTCCTGCGTCACCGTAGCGCGTGATGCTTACTCAGAAAGGGTCACACGGCGTCACCACCGCCTGGCGGTACGTCCGCGAAGCTGTCGACCTCCTCGCCGCAGCCGCCGATGATGTGGCTACTGCGATGGACCGTATCCGCAAGCTGGCATACGCGACCCTCGACGGCACGCTGATCCCGGTCAACCGGGTCGCCGACCAGCGGCCCTACTACTCCGGCGCAAGCACAAGCGCCACCGCGTCAACGTGCAGGTCATCGCCGACGCCGCGGGCGGCTGGCCTGGCATCGGCTGCGCTGCCCGGCACCACTCATGACCTGAACGCCGCCTGCGTTCACGGCATCAGCGACGCGCTGAACAGCGCCGACGTGATGACGTTCGCGGACTAGACAGCCGATGCGCCTAACTGTCAAGCAGCGAGCCACTGTCATCGGTTAACTGTCCACCGGCGGTGCGGATCTGTCCCACCACATGGCATGTTTTGGGCCTTCCGGTCATCGTCCTGGCTACGCTCGTTGCTCGATCGCTCACGGCGAGCATTCAGGTCGCTGCACTGAAAACAACGGTAGCTGGCCGTTGGTGGACATCTTCTTCTCGACCAAAAGATCCTCCTGTTTCTGCGTGTCTCCGTTCTGACATACGAACGGCAGAAGCTGTATGGCACGCAACGCTTCAGCACGAGAGATCATCTGATCGTCTTCAACCCGAGAAGCCAAGGCTGCTTCGATGGCTTGGCGGATCCAGGCGGTCTTGGTCATACGGACTTCTTTGGCCGCCAAGGCCGTAGCATCGTCAACTATAACGGGTATCCGCAGGGACCGAACAACCATTGCATCCGAATGCGGCGAATGGTTCGCCACTCCCGATTCGGACAAGATTGGCAGATGGTTTCACCGGTAGAATCAACCGCATTATATTGCATTTCAAGTGTACCCCTGTCGTTCACTGATGGAGCGATTAGCCTGAGCCGGGATAGACCCGTCCGTGCGTGAACCTGGCTGGGTACTGCTCGGTAGCTCCGTATCAGTACCCAGCCAAGGTCTTACCCCATCCGATACCTGTTTATCCGTAAGCGCCGCGCTCGACGCAGACCTACTGAAAACATACCACATATAGCTTGATCACCTCGGCAATCCCCGCCTAGAGCGTCGGAGTTGACTTAGCATCCATCCGCTACTCTGGTGAAGCTTTAAATTTCGCCCGAGTTGCAGCGGAGAACGCTTATTCCGCCTGCCGATAAGACAAGCGTGCCCACTCTGTTGATGGACATAAGTCTCGGGGTAAAGTTCCCCCTGGCCTTGCGCGTTGTCAGGAACAACGGCCTGCGGCGTCGTTCCAAAATGAGATGGGGTAAGAGTCTTGACACCATCATCCCAGTAGATCAATGTACCGTCAAATAGTGGACCTGCTCGATAAGCCGGACGCAGATCATCAACGTTGCGTCGGAGGATATCTTCGGCCCTGACCCTTGCATCGTTGCTCATCCTCAGTAATTCCCTTTCGCGGATAGGCACCACCCCTAAATGCTATGAAGGCGCGAGCTAATGGCTTGCAAGCGGCTTGGACCTGTTTCCGGTTCTTGTCGAACGCCATCCGGGGACGGAACGCATATCCGCAGAACGTGAACGTCACCTGCTCGAACTCCAAGCGGCGTCGGCTGTCCTTGCAGTACACGATCTTCGTCTTGTCGGGATGGAGCACCAGCCCGATCTCGGCGAACCGACCTTCGATCGCCGCCCGCACCTGACGGGCTTGCCGTTCGGTCGCACAATGGACCACCGCATCGTCTGCGAACCGCTCGAAGGAGACGGTCGGGAACTCCCGGGCCATCCACGTATCGAAGCCGTAGTGCAGAAACAGGTTGGCGAGCAATGGGGATACGGGACCGCCTTGCGGCGTTCCCTTCGTCCGGGGTTGAGGGTGCCATCGGGCATCAGCATCGGCGCTTTGAGCCAGCGTTCCACATAGAGCATGACCCATTTCGAGTCCGTGTGCCGCTCGACCGCTTTCAGCATGAGATCCCATGGCACGGAGTCGAAGAAGGCTTTGACGTCCAAGTCGACGACCCAGTCCTTCTTGAAACACCGCTGTCGGCACACCTTGACCGCGTCCAGCGGCGACCGCCCGGGGCGGTAGCCGTAGGAGTCATCGTGAAAGACCTTCTCCACGCCCGCTCCAAAGCCATGACCGCCGCCGTCTGCGCCACCCTGTCGATCACGTTCGGGATGCCGAGGACCCTCGTCCCGCCTTTCTTGGGTATCTCCACCGCTCGGACCGGACCGGGAAAGTAGCTGCCCGAGGACATGCGATTCCATAGTTTGTAAAGGTTGCCTTTTAGGTTTTCCTCGAACTGGGCAATCGTCACACCATCGACCCCGGCCGCTCCTCCATTCTCTTTCACTTTCAGCCACGCATCCCATACCAGACGCTTCGGTATGTCGTGCGACTTGACCTGAGACTTTGGCTCACTCATGCGATTCCTCCCTTCTGGTTGATCACATTCGCTCACCAGGACGACCCCGCCCCTTGGCTCCACCTCCACTGCGATACGCAGAGGCTTCACAGCTACTACGGGCGAGTCCGCCAGCGCGCCTCGCATCGGTACTCTGCTCCTCGCGGATTAGCCGCTTGGAGTTCTCCCTCTCGCCGCCTATTCGGCGACAGTGTCGGAACGCGCCTTCACACGTTCCATGCGAGAGCCTTGTCCGGGCTCATGCTGCCTATATGCCGGAGACCACCTGGGCAGTAAACGGGTATCCCCCAGACTCATCCCGGAATAGTCTTGCGACCCCGGTTTCGATCTCGTCTGACTTCATTTCGACACGTCAACGGCAGAGGGCCTGCGCCCATCGCTCATCTTCCCGGACCCCACCCACGGGCACGGCAAAGTCGGCGGGTGGGGTGTTTAGGCTGGTAGAAGGTCCAGGAGTTTGAGGATCCGGCGGTTCGTGCGGGCGTTGTATCGCAGCGCGGCGGCGATGTTGGTGGTGTCGTGGATTCTGAGCAGGCTGACCACTACGTTTCGTAGGGTTGCCATGACGCGTGGCGTGTTACCGGTCCGGACCCGGGAGGCGTCCTCGCCGAGGGTCACATCCCTCACCCAGTGCAGAACCTCGATTCCCCAGTGTTGGCGCACGTACGCGAGCAGGTCAGCGGGGTCGGCCTGCTCGGCGGTGAGGCTGGTGACATACAGCATCGCCTGGTAGCTGGTCTTGCCTTTGACGGTGACGGTCCGTTCGATCAGGAACACCTGCGCGACGTGCGGGAAGTTCACCTCGGGCGGAGCGGGTATGACCTGGATGGTGCGTCGCTCGTGCCGGCCCCGGTCGTCGTCCACGCTCCACGCGGTGACCGGCACCCCGGCCCAGTCCAGAGCGTCGAGCCGGTCGAACAGGGTGGGCTGGTTGTCCAGCACCGGGAAGATGAAGTGCGCGTCCTTGACCTGGCGCAGCCATCGGGCATGCTTACGCTGCGTCTGCATCGCGTCGGCCGTCACCACCTGGCCGGCCAGCTCGAGGGGCGTCAACAGCGGTACGAACGCGGTGATCTCATTGCTTTTGCCGTCGACCTGGCGCTGGGCGAGTACCACCCCCACGCATGACAACGCGGCGAGCAGGTGCGGCGCCGGGTTGCCGGCGCTCTTCGCACCGCGGCTGGTCTTGCCGTCCACCGCGACCTGGATCAGCCGCGGCCGGTGCCGACCGCGTGTACTGGCCCGCCAGCGGCGCTGGCCAGCGGCCTTGGCCCGGCGACGGGCCTTACGACCTCGCGGGGGCCGTACCCCGGTCCGCGCCTTCGCCCGCTGCGCCGCCAGGGCACGCCGCTGCAGCCACCGACCCATCACCGCGTCCAGCACGTCACCGTCGAGCCGGGCGCACAACCCGCGCACCGTCTTCTCATCCGGACCGACATACCGGCCGGTCGCCGGAGCCACCCGGGCGCCGAACACCTTCAGGGTCTTCTGTGAACACCCGGCGATCCACTGCCCGATCGCGTACACCGACGTATTGCCGGCCAGCACCGCCGCCAGGGCCAACCCGACCACCGTCGGCAACCGATGCCGGATCCCTCGCGCGTCCCGCGGATCAGAAACCTCCGACAGCGCCGCGACCAGGCTTTCCTGCCTGTTACGGCCCAACAGGACCGGTCGTGTCTGCTCGTCCGGCTGGTCTTGGACAGCGTTGATCAGCAATGATGCAGGCGCGGGCACGGTACTCCACAGGGTGATCCGAAGGCGTAGACAACCTCAAGATCACCGGAGCCGTGCCCGCCCCGTCAAATCCACTCTGGACCACAACACAAAGTCCTCACACGAGCACTCTCCGACTTTGCCGTGCCCGTGCGGACCCCACCTGACGCGATCAGGCCGCGCCTTTTCCCGCGACGTTCACCACAACGGTCTTTAGCCAATGCAGCTCGGGGTGGTTTAAAGCCTCTCCCCGCAGAGCGACTCTCCCGGCTTCGACGGTTGGCGGGCATGCGGCGGTGGCGGATCTGCGGGTTGACCTGGGGCGATGGGCGTGGGGAGGCTTCGGGGCCGTTTGCCCACGGCTCCGGATCCTGTTTTCCCAGCTCAGCGGCTATTCGGCGGTCTTGAGGCTGCTCATCTTTGGCGGGAGCGGGACACCGCAGTCGGTGAAGAGTTTGGTCTGGGTGTCGGTGAGCCGGGTGGTCTGCTGGAGGCTGCCGGCCGGGCCGGAGAGGGTGACCTGGTGGATCCGGCCGAGTTCGGCGGCGATCTTGGGCCAGGACTGCTGGGTGCGGCGCTCAGCGACGCGGATCAGTAGCAAGGCGAGCCAGCACAGCAGCACGTGAGCACGTATCCGCTCGTCGAGGCGGTGGTAGACCGGCCGCAGGTCGAGGGTGGATTTCAGGTGCGGAAGGCGCGTTCGGCTTCGAGGAGGTTCTTGTAGCCGAGCGCGATGTCCTCGGCGGACAGGTCGGGGTCGCTGGTGGCGAGGAGGTACTTGCCGTCCAGGCGGGCCTCGGCGGCGACCTTGGCGGTGTCGATGGACAGCCGTCCGGTGGTGGGGTGCTGCTTGAGCCAGCGGCCGAGGGCAGGGTGGTCGCGCAGCGCGCACTCGGCCTTGCGGTGCGGGGCGTCCGAGGGGGCCGTGGGGCGCTTGCCGGTCTTGGCGGCCTTGGCCTTCGCCTTGGTCGCGTCGGCTTCCCGGGCGGTCTTGATGCGCGTCAACTCCTCGCGGATCGCGGTGAGTTGGTCTTCGCGTCGGGCGGCATCGCGTTCGGCCTCGGTGGGGTTGTGGCAGATGATGAAGCGTCTGCCCTCGTCGCCGTCGAGGCGGACCTCTTTGACGCGCAGGTTGTCGCGTACTTCCTGGTAGCGGCCCTGGCGGGCCAGGGCCTGGTCGGCGCGGTGGGAGCCTTCGCGCATCTTGATGCCGGTGATGTAGTGGCCGCCGGCCCGGCGCAGGTAGGACTGGTTGGCCTCGGAGGAGAATCCGGTGTCGCAGACGGTGACCACCCGCCGAGCCGCCAGTCGCGCAGGCCGTCCTTGACCTCGGTGATGGGAGTGTCAAGTTAACGGCTGATCTTGGTTGTTGAGGTGGTCAGTTGTTGGCCGGGGTGAGCCGGCCTTCGAAGGCGATCTGGAAGGCGTTCAGTGGTGCTTTCCAGCGTATGGTCCAGCGTCGGCGGCCGGCTCCGGTCGGGTCGAGGCTCATCAAGGCCATGTAGACGCACTTGAGTGCGGCCTGCTCGTTCGGGAAGTGGCCACGAGCTCGCACGGCCCTGCGGATACGGGCGTTGACGGACTCGATCGCGTTCGTGGAGCAGATGACCTTGCGGATCTCCACGTCGAAGGCGAGGAACGGCACGAACTCCGCCCACGCGTTCTCCCACAGCTTCACGATCGCCGGATACTTACGGCCCCACGCCTCGGCGAACTCGAGGAACCGCTCGGTGGCGGCGTCCTCGGTCGCCGCGGTGTAGACCGGCCGCAGCGCTTTGGCGATCTTGTCCCAGTCCTGCCGGGCGGCGTAGCGGAACGAGTTGCGCAGCAGGTGCACCACACACGTCTGCACGATCGTGCGCGGCCACACCGTCTCCACCGTCTCCGGCAGTCCCTTGAGCCCGTCACAGACCAGCATCAGCACGTCGGCCACGCCGCGGTTCTTCAACTCGGTGAGCACGTGCAGCCAGTACTTGGCGCCCTCGCCGCCGTCACCGGCCCAGATACCGAGGATGTCGCGGTGGCCGTCGACGGTGACCGCCATCGCGAGGTAGATCGGCCGGTTCGCGACCTGACCGTCCCTGATCTTGACGTTGATGGCGTCGATGAACACGACCGGGTAGACCCGGTCCAGGGGCCGGTTCTGCCACTCGGCCATGCCGTCCATGACCTTGTCGGTGATCGTGGAGATGGTCTGCTTCGACACCTCAGCGCCGTAGACCTCAGCCAGGTGCGCGGCGATCTCGCCGTGGGTCAGGCCCTTGGCCGACAGCGACAGGACCATGTCGTCGACGCCGGTCAGACGCCGCTGCCGCTTACGCACGATCTGCGGCTCGAACGTCCCGGCGGCGTCGCGTGGGACCCGCACCTCGACCGGCCCGACGTCGGTGAGCACCGTCTTGGTCCGGCTGCCGTTACGGGTGTTCCCGCTACCCCGACCCGCCGGGTCGTGCTTGTCGTAGCCGACGTGGTCGGTGATCTCCCCATCCAACGCCGACTCGAGGACCCGCTTCGTCAGCTGCTGCAGCAGCCCACCCTCGCCGGTCAGCTTCAACCCGTCACCACGAGCCCGATCGACCAGCATCGCGATCAACTGCTCATCCGTGACCGCACCCACCGGCTCCACGGCCGGCTGTCCCACGGTGGTCTCGGTCGTCATCTGGCGTCTCTCCCTTGATCGGTCGATCAGCCGTTATTTGTACAGTCCCCCGTGTCCGGCTGGGCTGGGATTGGCCGCCCTGCCAGCGGCGATGATGGTGTCGTAGCGGCGTCGGTAGGCACCCAGTAGCCGGTCGTCGATGGCGTGGGCGCCGTCGGTGCGGGCATGCCGGGTGATGTCGTTGATCTCGCACAACAACCGGATCATCTGCTCGGCCCACACCTGACCCGGGTCGGTATCGCAGATCCCGGCGAGTTCGCGCAGGTGGTGGGCGTTGCACAACTGGTGAGCGAGGCCGTAGCGGCGGTAGGGGGTGTAGCCGTCGTGCACGGCGATGCCGGTGAAGACGGGCAGCACCCCGGCAGCGGTGATCGCCTCACGTCCCCGCGATGGGTGCACGACGAACAGTGACAGGGTGTCGGTGGAAGCCGAGTGCACCCACGCGTTCGTGCTGGCCACCCGCAGCGACGTCTCGTCGAAGTGGGCCACCGGCGCGGCGCAGATCTGGTCGCGTACCACGTCCAGAAACGGGCCGAGTGCGCTGCTGGTGCGCGCCACCACGCTGACCAGGGCCCCGACCGACATGCCCACACCGAGCAGATCGGCCAGGGTCTCGCAGGCCCGCTCGTACGGCAGATGCTGGTAGCCCACCAGATACGCGCCGACCGCCCGCACCCGCGGCCCGTACTGGGTCGGGGCGCCCACCCCATCCGGGACCGGCGCCATCGGCACCGTGCCGCACCGGCAACGGCGATGCCGCAACCGATGCTCCACCACGTGCAGCCGCACGTCGGGCAGGTCGAACACCTGCCGTGTCTCCACCGACGTCACCGGCGCCCGCCGCAACGACCGGCCACAACACCGGCACCCAGTCGGGCGATGCGCCACCACCTCGTCCGGCGTCTCGACCTGCCGCAACGTGAAACCCGCATCCCCCGGCTGCTTGCCCGGCGGCCGATCCGACGGCAGGCGCCGCGACCGTGGCGGCGGCTTGACCGGCCCATCCGACGACGGCGGCTTCGACGACGTCCGCGAATCCCGGCGCAGCCGCGCTTCCAACTCCGCGACCCGCCGCGTCAACACCTCAATCCGCGCGTCCCGCTCAGCCAGCGCCTACTCCAACGGGTGCGGCTCTGGTGAGGTGCGGCGACACGCTGTGTGGCCTGGGGATGTGTTACTGGTTGTGATGGTGAAAGGGATCCTCCCGCTATGTTCGTCGGTTGCGAGACACGAACATCAGCAAAGAGGGAGCCCGGTGCAAGAGTACGCATCCGAGACGGCGGACGATGCTTTCGCCGGCTCATCCGTGCGGTTCGGCGCGATGGTGGACTTCCTGTCCGGTGAGCATGCGGCGGGGATGACTCACGCCGAACTGGAGGAGCGGCTGCATACCGATGGCATGCGGTTGCTGTGTCAGTTGTTGCAGGACAGTCTGGATCTTCGTGCCAGTCGGGAGGAACGGCTCGACGAGGTGACCGACGCCGATAGCCATCTGCGGGGGTGGGCCGAGCGGGGGCGGCAGCGGACGCTGGCCACCCGGTTCGGTGAGGTGGTGGTGACGCGTATCGCCTACCGGGCGCGGGCGCGGGCCGATCTGAACCCGGCGGACGCGGTGTTGAACCTGCCCGTGGAGAAGCACTCGCATGGACTGCGCCGGTTGGCCGCGGCCGAGGCGGCCCGCGGCTCGTTCACCGACGCGGCGGCCGCGATTGAGCGGGCCACCACGGTGCGTATCGGGAAACGGCAGGTCGAGGCGTTGGCCGCCGCAGCGGCGATAGATGTGGATGCCTTCTACACCGCCCACGCCCCGGACTGGTCGGCCGATGATGATGTGCTGGCGTTGTCCTTCGACGCCAAAGGGGTGGTGATGCGCCCCGACGGGCTCCGCGCGGGCACCGCCAAGGCCGCGGTCAGCCAGAAACTGGCCGGCCGCCGGTCCAAGGGCGAGAAACGCAACCGCAAGCGGATGTGCGAGGTCGCCGCGGTCTTCGACGTGACCGGCAAGCCGCGCACCATCGCCGACATCCTGCCCGAGGACCCCGAAGCGGCCCAAACTGCTACCCCGGCGCCGGTCACCTCCGGCAAGTGGCTGCACGCCAGCGTGACCGACGACGCCGCGGCGGTGATCGCCGCCGGGTTCGCCGAGGCCGACCGCCGCGACCCCGACCACGCTCGGACCTGGATCGCCCTGGTCGACGGCAACACCCACCAGATCGACCGGATCCACGCCGAGGCCAAAACCCGCAAGATCACCTTGCCGGTTGTTGTGGACTTCATCCACGTCATCGAGTACCTCTGGAAGGCCACCTGGTGTTTCCACCCGGAGGGCGACCCGAACGCCGAACGGTGGGTCCGCGCCCAGGCCCGGCAGGTGTTGGCCGGACGGGCCGGCATAGTCGCCGCAGCCATCCGACGCAAGGCCACCTACCACGGCCTGGACCCCGGCAAACGCAAACCCGCCGATGTCGCCGCCGCCTACCTGCTGGCCAAAAAACCGTACCTGGACTACCCGACCGCGCTGGCCAACGGGTGGCCGATCGCCACCGGGGTGATCGAAGGCGCCTGCCGCCACCTGGTCAAAGATCGTATGGACGTCACCGGCGCTCGCTGGGGCCTCGACGGCGCCGAAGCAATCCTCAAACTCCGCACCCTGATCAGCAACGGCGACTTCGACCAGTACTGGACCTGGCACCTGGCCCAGGAACAACAACGCATCCACAACAGCCGCTACCTCGGCGGTGCCATCCCACAATAGACGATCACCTCAGAGGAGCCGCACCCTACTCCAACCGGGCAAGCCGCTCCACCAGCTCCACAACCGGCGGCGAGTCGGACACGACGGTCAGGATGACTCAAACCACCAACAAGATCAAGCCGGACGATGAAGAACCTGCTGAACAGTTACGCCGCCGGCACTCCATCTGCGACTGGCGATCCCCCGCCGACTACGAACGATCAACGGCCGGCGCCGTGGAGGCCCAGGCCGCATAACGGAGCCCTCCACGATTTCAGGGGATTGACAGCCACGGCGGGAAGTCGACCGGCAGTTGCCGCCACGAGCAGCCGGGTCCAGACCTGACTCCCGATCCCCAGGGCTCCGCAGTGCGCAAGCGCTCAAGGAATCAACGGTCAAGCAATCATGATTTACAGCATCAACATGTTCTATATACAGAACCTATCCCTGGTGGGGGAAAGTAAACTGGCTGCGGCTCCATCCTCTTGCGAGCGACAATAGAGCCGACGCATGTCGTACTTGACCAGAAAAGGGAGTCTTGTTATTCCGCTCAAGAAGAAGGATAGCACCAACGACGAGACTCAAGAACTCGTTGAGTGGATCAAAAGCTTATCGAAGCTCCCAACCAGCCTGAACGGACGCCGGAAGACGACCGGCGGGAAAGGCTGGAAACAATCCTGAATTTGAGTAGAGTTAGCCACTTGATCGCAGGCCAACGAATCATTATTACATCCATTGGGGTGACGCTATCAGCCATTTTCATCCTGCGTAGCGGTCGGCTTCGACGTGGTGCAGAACGAGGATGGCCTGCACGATCGTGGTCGCTCGCCGTGGGCAGCAGCGCAGCTTGAACAGGATCTTCCGCACCACCGGCGCGACGAACATCGCCCGAGCCACCCGCCAAGCCAACCGCCGATCACACGACCTGATCAACGCCGTGACCAGCAGCTACCCGACAACGCAATAGCCCTGGTCAGGGAGGATAGGGCTTGTCGAGAGTCCTGGTCATCCCGTCGCAGAAGGCCACTTGCTGAGTGAAGGCTACCGCAACACGTCCGAAGATCCTGGTGACCGGCGGCGGGCGAGGGGTCAGGGCTGTTGCGTAGTCGATCAAAGGGCGGTTGAACTGGGGTTTCGCAGGGGGTTCGGCGAGGTCCGGGGTCCATGTGGGACGGGTACGGCCCGTTGGTGATCATGGTGTTTGCGAAGACAACCGTGATCGAGAACAGGACCGTACCCGCTGATGTCATCATCACTGACCGAGATCGTGCTGCCGCACCGACCCCCCAGCCTGCCGTCACCGGTTGTGGTCACCGGTAGCGACCGTGACAGTGACCGCCGCAGCTTGTTCGTGGCGTTGGCGGTCATCAACGACCCGCGCGATCCGCGGGGCCGGCGGTATCCGCTGGTCAGTGTCCTGGCGGCGGCGGTGTGCGCGGTACTCGCCGGGGCGTGCACGTTCGCCGCGGTCGCGGACTGGATGCGCTTCCAGGACGAGTCGGTGTGGACCCGGCTCGGGTTCGACGGCCGGGTACCGGCCGCGACGACGGTGTGGCGGCTGCTGATCCGGCTCGACGCCGAGGTGTTGTCGCAGGTCCTCGCGTGTTGGTTGCGGGAGCGGGCCGGGCCGGTCGTGATCGGCGGGCGCCGGGGGCGACTCGTCATCGCCATCGACGGGAAGGTCGCCCGGGGTGCCCGCCTCGCCGACGGGCGGCAGGTGCATCTGCTCTCGGCCTACGACACCAGCACCGGGATCGTGCTCGCCCAGGTTCAGACCCGGATCCACGGATAGCGGAGGCGTGATCGCTACGCATCGGTGATAGGCGATGGGTGGTGTGGTGTTTCGGTGGGTGGGCATGCCGGTTTCCCGGGTGGCGCCGGGTTCGCTGGTCTCCGTGGGCTGGGACATGGCCGATGGGCCGAGTGGTCAGGTCCAGATGGGTAGCCGGCGGAGCCGGGCCAGGACCTGAGCCAGTAACTGTTGCCTCGGGGGTAGCCGTAGGGTGACCTGCCGGGCGTGGCGGACCAGCCGGGCGGGCACGGTGATCAGCCGGTGGCGCAGGGTGCCGAGGTGGTTGCGGCCTCGTCCGTCGCCGTCGTCGAGGCCGGCCAGTTCCTGCAGCCAGGCGGACAGGTTGACGGCCAGCAGCGCCCCCACATCCACACCGTGTTGGCCGCCCGGCTGCCGGAGGGCAGGTGCCGCAGCGCGGCGCCGTGCTTGGCATCCCGGATGCGATCTTCGATGTCGGTGCGCATCCGGTGCCAGGCCTCCACCGCGACCGTCTTCGCCGGGGTGGACACATCCAGGTTGGTGGCGATGAACGAGTACGCGTACACGTGCCCGACCAGGCCGTCCAGGGCGAGCGTGAGTTGAGCTTTGGGGATGGTGCGCCGGCGGCGGGCGCGTGGGTCGGCCGAGATATCGGTAGCGTGGACCTTGACCCGCCGCACCACGGTCATGGTGGCGGGTGGCCAGCCGGCCGGTGCGTAGTCGCACACGGCGACCTGGGCGCCTTTCATCCGTTCGGCTTTGCGCCATGCATCGTCGGGGATCGCGGCCGCGGCTCGCCAGACCGCGGGGTTGCGGGTCACTCCGAGGGAAAAGTCGCAGCCGGCCTCCACCGCGGCCTGCGCGATGTCCTTGGCGAAGTAGCCCACATCGCCGCGGACCTTCGGCCGGGCGGTGACCCCGGCCGCGTTGAGGGTGGCCACGCTGCGTTCGATCAGCGAGCCCGCTCCCGGGCGGGGGTCTTCATCACCGGCGAGGAGGTCCGCGGCGGTCACCACCCCGGCCTCCGCCCACGTGGCCACGTGCGGGCGCCCGGCCCGGGCGCCCTTGTAGCTGTAGGCGATCCCTTCCTTCTTGGCCCCGTACACCTCGACGTCGGTGCCGTCCAGGTCGATGGTGGCCCCACCGGTGCGCAGCACCGCCCGCCGGGCGGCCGGCAGCAAACCGACAACCCGGCAGGCGATCTCCCCGATGCCTTCCTCGATACCAGCCACCTGCGCCGGACCGAACCGAGACGCCAACTCCACCGCGGTGCTCGCCGCCGGCGTGGGCACCGCGGACAACGCCTCACCCGCCGTATCGGCGCGGCGGCGATCCAGACCCACCCAAAACTGCGCGCCGCACATCTGCGCCTGCGCCACCGCGACCAGGAACTCTCCGCCGGACAATCCTCGATCCCGCTGCTTGATTCGGCCCACGGCGTCGTCCAGCGCGGCGGTCACGCCCAGCCGGCCGACCAACTCGGCCACCGCCACCACACCCGAGACCGGCGTCAGCGACGCGTCCGGTGCGCCAACACGGACACGACCTGCCAAACCAGGTATCTTCTTCACCGAACGGGTGTCCTTCCCACAGCGGCGGATTGGTGTCTCGACAACCCCAATCGTCCCTGCTGGCAAGGCATCCGTTCATCTATGCCACGCGGTGGCATATCCCTATCCGCGGATCCGGGTCAGATCACGGCGAAGTCGAACGAAATCCCGGCGTTCACCCCACTACTACGCCTGGTTGCGGCCGTGCTGGGATCCCTGAAGGACGTCCTGGTCGTCGCCGACGCGCTGCACGCCCAGACCGGGCACGCCGATCTGCTCGCCTCCGCCGACGCTCATCTGATGGTCCCGATCAAGGCCAACCAACCCAAGCTGTTCGCCCAGCTCAAGGCCCTGCCCTGGGCGCAGGTCCCGGTCGGGGCACAGACCCGCGAGACCGGTCACGGCCGCAAAGAGACCCGCACCGTCAAGGCACTCACCGTCAAGACCCCCGGCGGGCTGGGCTTTCCCAACGCCGAACAGGCCGTCCGGATCACCCGGACCCGCACGATCAAGGGCAAGACCACTCGCGAAACGGAGTACCTGACTATCTCGCTGCCCGCCGACCAGGCCCAACCCGCCGACCTCGGCACCTGGGCGCGCTCTGAATGGCATATCGAGAACCGCCTACATCACGTCCGAGACGTCACGCTACGTGAAGACGCCCACCAGGCCAGGACCCACAACGGTCCTGCCGTGTTCGCCACCCTCCGTAACACCGCAATCGGATACCACCACACCGACGGCGCCACCAACATCGCCGAAGCAACTCGCCGGGCCAGTCACCGCCCACACGAGCTCATCGACGCCGTGACTACCGGAAAACCGACCGTGACCAGCAGCAACACGACAATGCAATAGCCCTGGGCGAGGGGTGGTCGGGCACGCTGGTGCGCGGCTGCTCGTCGATTTGGCCGACGTGACCGGGTTGACCAGTGCATTCAGTCAGGCCCTCACCGGTCTGCGGCAACGGCAGGGCGGCCACGACCCGGGCCGGATCGCCGTTGATCTGGCGGTGACGCTGGCCGGCGGCGGCGAAGCGATCGCTGACCTCGCGGTGCTGTGGGATCAGGCCGGCCTGTTCGGGCCAGTCGCCTCCGATCCGACGGCGTGGCGGCTGGTGTCGCACCTGGACGGGACCCTGCTGGCCCGGTTGCGGGCGGCATGGGCTCAGGCCCGCGAGGTGGCCTGGGCCCAGCACGCCGAGGTACGCAGCGCGGCCTTCCCGCAGGTCAGCGTGGCCGGCCAGCAGGTGGCGGACCTGGTCCTGGCAGCTACCCGGACCGGACTCCCACCGGCAAGCGACGACGAGCTTACGAACGAAGAATCTACCACCTACATGGTCAACCTCCACTCTTCTGGGCGCACGAAAATGGCTCAGTAATACAGTCATATTATTTAATCAAATTGCTTGCACGTCTGGCGTGCTGCAGTTTGACTAACTAGACTAGACCTAGTCCCACCGGCCCGGACAGAACAGTCGGCACTGCTAATCGTGTCGGTGGAGTCTGGTTAAGAGGGTTCGCAGGGCCGGTCTCGTCGACCCCGGCTGGCCCTAACCCATCACAGCCCCGACAGACGGTTATCCTGCGCGGGTAGGGGGTCTCTCGCAGGCGGTCGTCTGTCGGGGCCTGTGATGGTCTAGCCTGGGTGATTCACGGTGATCATCAGCTGGTGGGTCTGACCGGCGGGTAAATAGAGGAAAGTGCCTCTCTGGCAGGGGGAATTTGTGATTGCGACATCTACAAGGATCTATGCCAAGGAAGCACTTCCGGCGTGCAGTCTACGCCGTGGTCAAAGGATCTGCGGGTCACCACGGACGGAACACAGGTGGTGTCGCACGTCGGCACTGCGTTGCTGCGGATGCTCGCGGATCAGGCCGGGCTGACCGGCGCACTGTCCGCCGCGCTCGCGCGGACCGGCGCCTTCCCGGTCCATGATCGGGGCCGGGTCCTGGTCGACCTGGCCGTGTTGATCGCCGACGGCGGCGAGGCGATCTGCGACATCGACGTGCTGCGGCATCAGACCCGGATCCACGGATAGCGGAGGCGTGATCGCTACGCATCGGTGATAGGCGATGGGTGGTGTGGTGTTTCGGTGGGTGGGCATGCCGGTTTCCCGGGTGGCGCCGGGTTCGCTGGTCTCCGTGGGCTGGGACATGGCCGATGGGCCGAGTGGTCAGGTCCAGATGGGTAGCCGGCGGAGCCGGGCCAGGACCTGAGCCAGTAACTGTTGCCTCGGGGGTAGCCGTAGGGTGACCTGCCGGGCGTGGCGGACCAGCCGGGCGGGCACGGTGATCAGCCGGTGGCGCAGGGTGCCGAGGTGGTTGCGGCCTCGTCCGTCGCCGTCGTCGAGGCCGGCCAGTTCCTGCAGCCAGGCGGACAGGTTGACGGCCAGCAGCGCCCCCCACATCCACACCGTGTTGGCCGCCCGGCTGCCGGAGGGCAGGTGCCGCAGCGCGGCGCCGTGCTTGGCATCCCGGATGCGATCTTCGATGTCGGTGCGCATCCGGTGCCAGGCCTCCACCGCGACCGTCTTCGCCGGGGTGGACACATCCAGGTTGGTGGCGATGAACGAGTACGCGTACACGTGCCCGACCAGGCCGTCCAGGGCGAGCGTGAGTTGAGCTTTGGGGATGGTGCGCCGGCGGCGGGCGCGTGGGTCGGCCGAGATATCGGTAGCGTGGACCTTGACCCGCCGCACCACGGTCATGGTGGCGGGTGGCCAGCCGGCCGGTGCGTAGTCGCACACGGCGACCTGGGCGCCTTTCATCCGTTCGGCTTTGCGCCATGCATCGTCGGGGATCGCGGCCGCGGCTCGCCAGACCGCGGGGTTGCGGGTCACTCCGAGGGAAAAGTCGCAGCCGGCCTCCACCGCGGCCTGCGCGATGTCCTTGGCGAAGTAGCCCACATCGCCGCGGACCTTCGGCCGGGCGGTGACCCCGGCCGCGTTGAGGGTGGCCACGCTGCGTTCGATCAGCGAGCCCGCTCCCGGGCGGGGGTCTTCATCACCGGCGAGGAGGTCCGCGGCGGTCACCACCCCGGCCTCCGCCCACGTGGCCACGTGCGGGCGCCCGCCCGGGCGCCCTTGTAGCTGTAGGCGATCCCTTCCTTCTTGGCCCCGTACACCTCGACGTCGGTGCCGTCCAGGTCGATGGTGGCCCCACCGGTGCGCAGCACCGCCCGCCGGGCGGCCGGCAGCAAACCGACAACCCGGCAGGCGATCTCCCCGATGCCTTCCTCGATACCAGCCACCTGCGCCGGACCGAACCGAGACGCCAACTCCACCGCGGTGCTCGCCGCCGGCGTGGGCACCGCGGACAACGCCTCACCCGCCGTATCGGCGCGGCGGCGATCCAGACCCACCCAAAACTGCGCGCCGCACATCTGCGCCTGCGCCACCGCGACCAGGAACTCTCCGCCGGACAATCCTCGATCCCGCTGCTTGATTCGGCCCACGGCGTCGTCCAGCGCGGCGGTCACGCCCAGCCGGCCGACCAACTCGGCCACCGCCACCACACCCGAGACCGGCGTCAGCGACGCGTCCGGTGCGCCAACACGGACACGACCTGCCAAACCAGGTATCTTCTTCACCGAACGGGTGTCCTTCCCACAGCGGCGGATTGGTGTCTCGACAACCCCAATCGTCCCTGCTGGCAAGGCATCCGTTCATCTATGCCACGCGGTGGCATATCCCTATCCGCGGATCCGGGTCTGACGCGCTCTTGCGGGCGCGGTTGGCCCGTTTGAGGGTCGTCCGCCACAACTTCTCCTGTGCGGCGGCGTTCGGTGCCCGGCAGCCGTTGGATGCATCAGCTAAGGCGTTTCGCAACTCGTCTATCGTCCATCCACTTGCGAGCAGCGCGGCGATCTGATGAGCAAGAGCGGACGCGCGGCCTCGGGCCCGCTTGTGCTGTGCCTCGGTGTGGCCGAGCTTCCACGGCAGCGCGTCTACGATCTGATCGGCACCGTCGAGGTAGGCCTTCAGGTCTGGCGGGCCACTGGCGTTGATGGTCGTCGAACTCCTTGTCAACGGGCACCGCCTTGTAGCATCATCGGACACGGGCTAGCTCGTACAGGTCGCGCGCTCGGAGCGTTCGGTGGATCCCCGGGCGGGGGTGGCACCTGCGGCATCTCCACCAGACGCAGAGAACGGTCCGCGGGCACTCGACGCGCCAAGCGTCTAAGGATACCGCCGGAAAAGCCTGATTAGTCACTCGCATACAGTTATCTGCCCTAGGGTTGCCGCGGCCTCTAACATCAGGGCATGCACGAACGCTTGCGGCAGGTTGCCGCGTAGCCGCCGTTGCCGTACGTCGTACTCCTCGCTGTAGAGGCCGGGTGATCCATAAGTACTCCGATTACGCTCAAAAATTCTTTTAGCATCTGCCATTCGGCCGGACTTACAGCATGCTAGCGCGGCGGCAAAGCCACAAAGTAGGAAGGCGTTCTCGGTGTCGCCGAGGGGGCGTCGGTTGGATCGGAAGCGGTATACGTATCCTTCCGATCCAAGCTCATCCAGCACGGCCTTGAGGGTTTTTGTAGTACGCGGGTCACCGGCGGGCAGTGCGCCACGGACGCCTGCCATGAGCAAAGCGGCATCAACCCGTTCATCGTCATATGCCTGCTTCCAGTATCCCCGTGGGTGCAGTCCGTGAGTCGCAGCATCGGCTAAAATGACATCCGCCAGCGCCGACCACCGGCCCGCCTGGTCGCCAGAAGCAACGCGGGCAACCGATTTTAGTCCGGCGACGCAGATCAGTCGGGGGTAAGTCCAATGGCGCGTTGACAGTTCCCAGATGCCGCTGTCCGGCTCGCGCCAACGCCTTTCGATACTGTCGGCCGCCTGTTCTGCGGCTCGCCACGCCATCTTGTCGATCCGGTCCAGCCGCGCTGCGGCTGCAAGGACCAGCAGAGCCTCACCGAACACGTCCAACTGGAACTGGCTCCGTACCCAGTTGCCTGTCTGCGGCTGTGCGCCGGGGTACCCGGATAGGAAGTCCAGTCGCGTCTCTGGTGGTACGGGTTTTCCACTGGCGGTATAGGCTGGAGCCAGCCGATCGCCGTCGGCGAGGATCCGGGTAGTGATGAAGCTGACCGCGTCGTCCAACAGATCATGGGCACCCACAAGGGCTGCCGCTTGACCGGCCATCGACTGGTCGCGGATCCAAGCATACCGGTAATCGTAGTTGCGCCCGGCTAGGGCTTGTTCGGGTAGTGAGGTGGTCGCCGCCGCGACCATTCCCCCGCCTGGCCGGGTCATCCCGCGCAGTATCGCATAGGACAAAGTCGCATCCTGCTGAGCCGGACCAGCGAACCTGGGTGCCACACGATGCCAGTACTCTTCGGTGGCACGCCATAATTCGCCTGGTTGACACGGCGGATCAGTAAACGGACGCGGGGACACCTCCAGCACCAGGTCGTGCCAGCTTCTTGCCGATAGTTTTAACTCGCCCTCAAGTAGCCCGTCACGGTCGGGACGTAGCTGTTCTGCGCCAGTGACTCGTAGATGTAGTGCGCCGGTCCGAGCAAGCCACAACGCGCCGTCGCGAGTCACATCCTCCACCGATTCGCGCCCAAAGTCGGCGCGTGGGCTGAGAATCACCCTGAACTTAGCCGGTCGATCCAGAGTGCGGATCTGCCGAAGCAGCACCACACGATCTTCATCTCCGGGGGCTGCCAGCGCGTCCCGCGACTCGATAATCGCGTTCTCAACCTCCCATCTGTTGATCCAGATCAGTGAGCCATCGTTGTAATACCCTCCATGAACGTGACGAGTCTCCGGGAAAAGCAGGAAATGCCCTAGACCAGGTCCGAGGATATCTCCGAAAAGCGGGGGGTCAGACCATCCAGGCGCACATAGCCAGCCAATATCGCCATACGGTCCAACCAATGCCCCTCGGTACCCATCAGCGATCAGGGCGTACGCGCCCAACAGATGCGGCGACGTGATGTTGAATCTGTTTAGGCGATTACGAAAACCCGCGTCGGTGTTCTCGCTTTGCTGTAGCGAATTCGAGGATGGCGACTTGGTTTCCACTTGGCAAACCTCTTTGTTTCCGTTGGACCTACCGCAGGTTCTACCCCTAGACTATAGGACCTCAACCGCAACATAGAGGGAAGAATCATTTAGCTACTAAAGTAGTACAATCCGGCTCTCAGGGTCGGGTGGTCGCAGGGAGTCTCACCCTCCGGCTCCCACAGAACCGTGCGGTCCGTGGCGCAGCCTCGCCCAGGTCGAACTGGCCACTTCCGAATGGGTCGACTGGTACAACAACCAGGAGGGTCATTCAAAACCCGGGTGCGGCGGTTCTGAAGATCTCCAGGGCGGTGGCGGTGCGTAACACGTCGGGGAAGTCGGTCATGATCCGGTGGTAGCCGGTCTTGAGGATCTTCCAGTTCTTCAGATGACTGATGGCGCGTTCGACGGCGGCGCGGAGCCGGTTGACGCTGTAGTTGTACGCCTTTTGCTGGGCGGTCAGTTCCCCACCGGGTGGTTTCTTGTGCGGGGTGATCGGGCCGGTGCCCTGGTAGCCGCCGTCGCCGATCATGCCTGGTCCGTCGGTGAGGTGGCTGGCCCAGCGTTCGGCGATGCCGGAGATGAAGAACGCCGCCGCGTCGTGGCGGGCGCCGTTGACGGGTTCGCCGACGTCGGCGACGCGGCCATCGAGGTTGGCGATGACCTGCACGTTCTGCCCTGACAGGTGTTTCTTGCCGGAGAACAGTCCGTGGTAGGACTCGCGTTCGCCGACCGGGGCGACGAACCCGTCAACCAGCACACCGTCACGGCGGGTCTGCTCCAGGCGCTGGTCGACCTCAGGACGGGTGACCCAGCGCAGGATCGGCTGCAGGATCTGGTGATAGCGGGTGATCGTGGCCTGCGAACAGCCGAACACCTCGCCGAGGACCTCGTCGGGCATGTTGTGCCGGAGTCCGAACAGCACCGCGATCACCGCCGTGGCCAGCGGCAACACGTGCGGACGCCCGACCGGCGGCTTCTCCCACTCATCGCCCACGATCTCGCGAACCCGGCCGATCAGGTCAGCGAGCCGGTCCGTCGGGAGTCCTGTCATACTTTCACAGCGCAGCGGCTGACCCTCGATCAACTTCCACACAAAGCTGATCTATCGGATCCCAGCCGCTGCGTCTACTCCGGACAGTCAACCCGGGTCACGGGCACCCTCGAACCCAATGCCACGTAGCCTAGTTTGATCATGCTGCGTGGGGTTGAAGTCGGTAGATGTGGACGGTGGCTGAGCCCTGGTGGCGGATGCTGGCTGGCTCGTCGCGTTTCTTGACGCGGTAGCTGTTGTGGCGGGCGCGTTTGACGGCGCGGGGGCAGGTGCGTTCGCGTCGGGTGGGGATCAGGAGAGCGGCGATCTGGGCAAGGTGGGTCGGTAGTCGGTCAGTCCAGTCCTGAGGGGGGAATGTCCGCCGTCCCGGTGGCGGTGCGGCGGATCAGGCGCAGGGCCTTGGTGAAGGAGATCCGATCTGGATCGAGGTCAGCGGCGGCGGACGCTTTCGCGGTCAGTGCGCTGATCGCGTGGTGGACGATCAGGTAGGCCCAGATCTCCTGATGGGCCAGGTCCGGCAGGCGGGACCGCAGCACCCGTCCGGGACCACGGAGGTGGGTTTTGAGCTGGTCGTTGGCGGTTTCTTCCTCCCAGCGTTCGTGGTACGCGGCGGCCAGTTCGTCGGCGCGGGCGTCGGCGGGGTCGATGATTGTGGTGATCAGGGCGATCAGTTCGCCGGTGCCGTTACCGACGCGGTCGGGTACGTCGTACTCGACCACTCTGGCGAGGTGGACGACCGGCAGGCCCTGGTCGTCGAACGCGTCGGGAACAGTGTTGATGTCGGTCAGATCAGCCTCGCCGCGGGCGGCTGCGAGGAGCCGTTCCCGTCGACCGCCATGGACAGTCGGCTTGATCAGGACGGTGAGATAGGTGCCGTCGGACAGGACCTTGACCACGGGCAGGTCGAGCTGGTTCGGGGTCCGCCACAGCAACGCCGCGCCGGTGGCCTGGGCGGCATCCCACGCCTGCCAGGAGTAGAACCCCCGGTCAGCGGTGAGCAGTTCGTCGGACCGCAGCCGCGGGTACAGGCGCTGCGCGAGGGTCTTCTCTCCCACGGCGTAGCCGCCGATCTCGGCGGCGACGAAGGCGTGGGTGCCGCACTCTGCGAGGGCCACTACCCGGGCCTTCGGGAACGCCGAACGGTTTTCCCCCGACCCGGCGTACCCCAACTCGGCCGCGTTCTCGTCGCTGTCGGGCAGGTCGACCTCGAACCCGTCGATCGCCAGCAGCCGCCACCGGCGCAGGAAAGACCCCCGCGCGGTGCCCAGCGCGGCCACCTGCACGTGCGGGCCCGCCTCACCCGCGACCGGCCCGCACGTGCGCTCGAACACCTCGGCGAACACCTGGCGACCCAACCGTTTCCGCGCCTGAGTGATGGCGCTGGACGTCGGCACGCTCCACCCCGCACTCCAGCACCCGAACCGGTCCAACGACCCGGTGACCTTGCTCGCGACCTCGGTGTAGTCATCGTCGGGGAACAACGCCAGCCCCAACGTCAGATACGCGGTCACATGCGCCGGCAGTTTCCCGTCCGACCGCTTCTCCCGCACCCCGCACACCTCAACCGCCGCGTCGACCTCCTCCCGCGACACCTGCGAGATCAACACCCCGAGCGTGACCTGATCCGACCGCACCGCCGGACGATCCACCACATCCACCGACATGACCCGAGATCAAAACAGCCCGCCGAACCACGGCCACCCCGCCACGCCGCACCACCCGCGAGTCCACACAAAACCGCAGGCCACACCCAAGATCAACCTAGCCTACGTGGCATTGCCCTCGAACCTCACTCAACGTGACATCCATGGGTGTCGACCGAGTTTTGAATGGCCCTCCAGGTCGGAAGCTGGGAGTATTATGGAAGATGACAGACAGTGCCTCACACGCAAGCACGCCGTGTGAAGACTCAAACACCGACCTCGGTGCTGAGGACGATTGTCTGCTCTGCGGGAAGGCGTAGCCGTTCCGCTTGGGAGGCACTGTTGTTGTTGAGACGTATAAATAGTATTTTGCGCCAACCAGCCATCCCGGCACGGCTGGTTTTGATTAGCCTAATCTGTGAGATAAAATAGGTGACCCGATTGAGAGTCATTCCTCGGCCTTTAGGGTGATTAGCGGCATGGCGCAGAATCTCGGGGTACTCGATATTATCTCGAAAGCCGAAAGTGGCAGAGATGTGCGTGATTCCGTCACCCGGATCCCCGAGAGTGTCGATGGCTAGACGTCGATCCAAAGGAATGTGTGGGACATCTTCTATGCGTTCCGAAACTATCACTATATTTTCGTGTCGTACGCGGTTATGCGCAACGTTTGCGCGTAGCGCCAATGGGACAGTTTCCTTATTCGGGTGCGGAAAGACGGCAGTGCCCTGAACCCGTTGAAGGTCCGGGTCCCGCAATATGCCAAGAAAGTCCGATAGCTTACCTTCCCGTTCACTCCGTTTTCTAGTGACCATTCTGGACCCACGTTGCCAGGTCGCCATGACGGCGTACAATATTATCGCAATAAGCAGCGGCACCCAGGCACCGTTAACAAATTTAGGAAGGGTTGAAAGGGAGAAAATGATTTCGATTCCAACAAAAACAACCCCGAATAGTACTAACCATCGGGTGGCCCAGCTCCACAAGACCCGGGCGACGACCAGAAACAGAATCGTCGTGATCAAGAGTGTGACGGTGACCGCTGCACCGTACGCACCGGCTAGTTTCGTCGACGACTCGAACCCTAGCGTCACTATCAAAACCGCAGCGAAAAGAAACCAGTTCACCGCAGGAATATAGATCTGGCCGTACCTGCGGCGGGAGGTATGGCGGATCTTCAGCCGCGGGAAAAAACCCAACTCCATGGACTGGCGCGCCATCGTATAGGAGCCGGAGATCACGGCCTGGGACGCGATTATCGTGGCCATGGTTGCCAGGATAACCATCGGCAACCGCGCCCAGTTAGGTACCAGCATGAAGAACGGATTACTCTCGCTATCTGGCATCTTTAAAATCAACGCGCCTTGGCCAAGATAGTTTAGCGTTAACGCAGGGAATACGAATATGAACCAGGTTCGGCGAATCGGTACTAGACCGAAGTTGCTTAGGTCGGCGTAGAGTGCTGCGATGCCGGTGATTGTCAGTACTACGGAGCCCATCGCGATGAACGCGGCGACTGGATGTTCCACTATTAGCAAAGCTGCGTATGTCGGCGATAGCCCGGCTATGATTCCCGGGTTACGGAACACCTCAGCAGCGCCGGTCACGCCTAGGCAGATAACCCAGAGGAACATTACCGGTCCAAATATGGATCCCACACGCCCTGTTCCCCATGGTTGCAGTATGAACAGTGATATGATGACCGCTACCGACAATGGAAGCACGGCAACCGACCATCCCGGAGAGACAACTTCGAGTCCCTCCATCGCCGACAGCACTGAGATTGCCGGCGTGATCACACTATCGCCGAAATATAATGCGCTGCCGATTGCCCCAAGCGCCATAGCTGCAGCTACGTGTCTGGTATCGGCGCGACGCAATGCCCGTCTGGCCAGAGCCGTTAGCGCCATGATCCCGCCCTCCCCGTCGTTGTCGGCCCGTAGCATAAAAAACATGTAGTTGACCGATACCGTCAGGGTAATAGTCCAAAAGATTAGCGAGATAACACCGAATACATCGGAGGCGCTCGACGACAAACTATGGTCTGCGGCAAAGAGTATCTTCAGCGAATATATTGGGTTGGTGGCAATGTCGCCGTATACGACACCTAGTGCACCCAGCATAAGCGTGAGCCTTGCTGACCCCTCTGCCGTCCGGTGACTCGGAGATGCGGATGCCTGCGAACTCGTCGCCCCACCGCCCGTAGTCACGCCTTCATCACCCCCCTACAGGCTGCGGTTGCCGCCTTAGTCTTGATGCGTCATATCGTTTTCGGGAAGCCCTGATTGCTCCCCGAACGAATGAAGTGAACGCCAAAGGCCTGCAACGCATCGCCATAGATGGTTGCACCTTGCCTGCTATGAACTCTAGCTCACCTAAACTACTTTTTCGTCGAAACATGAATATGCAAGAACTCGGGATTTGTATTACATTTGTACTTATATTACGAATGCAGTAAGATCGTTTCTTGGGCAATGAGCCCTTTTCGTCGTGACCAGCCGGCCTGGGAGTGGCTGGAGGCCGTGCCACTGCCCCGGGTGGCGGCCACTCTCGGGGCGCGGCTGGGTCCGGACCAGGGCGGTTGCAAGTTCCGGGGTTGTGTGGCTGGTCGGGTTGGGACCGGTTGGGGTGGATAGCAGGGCAGGCACGGGTTTCGTGATCATTGTGGTGTCGAAGCCAGATGATCACGAGGTGGCCCGTGCCTGCTGTTGCATCTTCTCCTATCCCTGCCGTGCTGGTGAAGCTGGGGCCGCTGGACACCGGCCGGATCGCCGACCTGCGGCCTTACCTCGATTCGGTGCCCGACCCGCGTTCCCGGCGGGGCCGGTGGTACTCGCTGACCGCGATCCTGCTGGTGTGCGCCTGCGGGGTCGTCTCGGGCGCGAAGAGCATTGACGAGCTCGCCGAGTGGGGTCAGCGGGCCTCGACCGCGCTGCTGACAGTCATCGGGATCCGCGTTCATCTGTTCAGACCCGGATCCGCGGATAGGGATAGGGAGTGTCAAGTTAACGGCTGATCTTGGTTGTTGAGGTGGTCAGTTGTTGGCCGGGGTGAGCCGGCCTTCGAAGGCGATCTGGAAGGCGTTCAGTGGTGCTTTCCAGCGTATGGTCCAGCGTCGGCGGCCGGCTCCGGTCGGGTCGAGGCTCATCAAGGCCATGTAGACGCACTTGAGTGCGGCCTGCTCGTTCGGGAAGTGGCCACGAGCTCGCACGGCCCTGCGGATACGGGCGTTGACGGACTCGATCGCGTTCGTGGAGCAGATGACCTTGCGGATCTCCACGTCGAAGGCGAGGAACGGCACGAACTCCGCCCACGCGTTCTCCCACAGCTTCACGATCGCCGGATACTTACGGCCCCACGCCTCGGCGAACTCGAGGAACCGCTCGGTGGCGGCGTCCTCGGTCGCCGCGGTGTAGACCGGCCGCAGCGCTTTGGCGATCTTGTCCCAGTCCTGCCGGGCGGCGTAGCGGAACGAGTTGCGCAGCAGGTGCACCACACACGTCTGCACGATCGTGCGCGGCCACACCGTCTCCACCGTCTCCGGCAGTCCCTTGAGCCCGTCACAGACCAGCATCAGCACGTCGGCCACGCCGCGGTTCTTCAACTCGGTGAGCACGTGCAGCCAGTACTTGGCGCCCTCGCCGCCGTCACCGGCCCAGATACCGAGGATGTCGCGGTGGCCGTCGACGGTGACCGCCATCGCGAGGTAGATCGGCCGGTTCGCGACCTGACCGTCCCTGATCTTGACGTTGATGGCGTCGATGAACACGACCGGGTAGACCCGGTCCAGGGGCCGGTTCTGCCACTCGGCCATGCCGTCCATGACCTTGTCGGTGATCGTGGAGATGGTCTGCTTCGACACCTCAGCGCCGTAGACCTCAGCCAGGTGCGCGGCGATCTCGCCGTGGGTCAGGCCCTTGGCCGACAGCGACAGGACCATGTCGTCGACGCCGGTCAGACGCCGCTGCCGCTTACGCACGATCTGCGGCTCGAACGTCCCGGCGGCGTCGCGTGGGACCCGCACCTCGACCGGCCCGACGTCGGTGAGCACCGTCTTGGTCCGGCTGCCGTTACGGGTGTTCCCGCTACCCCGACCCGCCGGGTCGTGCTTGTCGTAGCCGACGTGGTCGGTGATCTCCCCATCCAACGCCGACTCGAGGACCCGCTTCGTCAGCTGCTGCAGCAGCCCACCCTCGCCGGTCAGCTTCAACCCGTCACCACGAGCCCGATCGACCAGCATCGCGATCAACTGCTCATCCGTGACCGCACCCACCGGCTCCACGGCCGGCTGTCCCACGGTGGTCTCGGTCGTCATCTGGCGTCTCTCCCTTGATCGGTCGATCAGCCGTTATTTGTACAGTCCCCCGAGATGCGCTGCGACGTAGTCACGCAGGTCGTCGCGGACCGCGTCGGCGTCCCACGCCGTCCTGTTGAGCAGCCGTTGCATGCCGTCAGGTGTGTTCTCCCCGGCCGCCTCGGCCAGGGTCCAGCCATTCTTGCCGGCCAGCGGCGACAGCAGGCCCAGCACGTATGCCCGGGCCCGCCGACGTGGCCCCACCCGCCGGAACCGGCCAGCGATCCGCGCCATCAGGTCATCCAGGCCCGCCGCCCACCCCGAAAGATCATCTACCGCCACGAGTGCAGAAGTCTGCGATGGACGATCATCTACTCTGACGTCTGATCCGCATCTGCGGTCCTATTTAGCTGCGCAAACGCCGCCAACGGAAGTGCGGCTGGAGTACTAACCACCCCCACCCCGCCAGCTTCTTTTTCGAGTCAGATCAGATCCTGGTCAAGCTGCACTGCCGCCCACGGCGCGCCGCCCCGATTGTGCAGGCCATCCTCGTTCGGCACCATGTCGAGAACCCATGCGATGCCTCGGCGAACGCGGCTTCGCGATCCTCACCGGGCCGCTGGCAGGCCTTGCGTCACACACCTCACCGTCAGCCACGACAGTCGGCGATATCCGTCCGCGCAGCACTCCCACCCAGGGCTGTTGCGTAGTCGATCAAAGGGCGGTTGAACTGGGGTTTCGCAGGGGGTTCGGCGAGGTCCGGGGTCCATGTGGGACGGGTACGGCCCGTTGGTGATCATGGTGTTTGCGAAGACAACCGTGATCGAGAACAGGACCGTACCCGCTGATGTCATCATCACTGACCGAGATCGTGCTGCCGCACCGACCCCCCAGCCTGCCGTCACCGGTTGTGGTCACCGGTAGCGACCGTGACAGTGACCGCCGCAGCTTGTTCGTGGCGTTGGCGGTCATCAACGACCCGCGCGATCCGCGGGGCCGGCGGTATCCGCTGGTCAGTGTCCTGGCGGCGGCGGTGTGCGCGGTACTCGCCGGGGCGTGCACGTTCGCCGCGGTCGCGGACTGGATGCGCTTCCAGGACGAGTCGGTGTGGACCCGGCTCGGGTTCGACGGCCGGGTACCGGCCGCGACGACGGTGTGGCGGCTGCTGATCCGGCTCGACGCCGAGGTGTTGTCGCAGGTCCTCGCGTGTTGGTTGCGGGAGCGGGCCGGGCCGGTCGTGATCGGCGGGCGCCGGGGGCGACTCGTCATCGCCATCGACGGGAAGGTCGCCCGGGGTGCCCGCCTCGCCGACGGGCGGCAGGTGCATCTGCTCTCGGCCTACGACACCAGCACCGGGATCGTGCTCGCCCAGGTTCAGATCACGGCGAAGTCGAACGAAATCCCGGCGTTCACCCCGCTACTGAGCTGATCTCAGCGACGCGAATGTGTTGATTGGTACGACACGGGCGAACCGGGTCACGCCGGACGGTGCTGGAAGTGGGCGTGGAGCCATCGATAGACAGGTCTTTGCGACAAGATCCACGTCTTCGAGAGGGCTCCACGTGATTGCCTATCGTGCCATGGTCGACGTCCCCAGGGAACTCGTGCAGTACCTCGGCCGGCTGCTTGCCGCGCAACGCCGAGCCAAGGGGACACGGCGCGACACCCGCGCGTTGACCTGCTTCTACCAGGCACTCCTGGTGCTCGTCTGGTTCCGCAAAGGCGAGGACGCGACCCTGCTGGGCGCCGGGTTCGGCATCTCCCGGGCCACTGCGTACCGGTATATGGCCGAGGGTGTCGCAGTGTTGGCCGCGCAGGCCCAGGATCTACACACAGCCCTGCGCCGGGTCGCCGACGACGGCTGGTCGTACGTGATCCTGGACGGAAAGCTGTTCGACTGCGACCGGGTGGCCGAGACCACCCTCAGCGTCAAGGGCGACACGATCGACGCCTGGTATTCCGGCAAGCATCGTGACTTCGGCGGAAACGTTCAAGCGGTCATGCGCCCGGACGGCCTGCCGGTGTGGACCTCCGCGGCGATGCCGGGGCATCTGCACGATCTGACCTGCGCCCAACAGCAGGGCATCACGGCTGCCCTGAACTGGGCCGCCTCCGAACTCGACCTGCCTACCCTGGCCGACTCCGGTTACGAAGGCGCAGGTCAAGGCGTCAAAGTCCCGGTCAAGCAGCCCACCGACGGGCAGCGGCTCGCTCCCGACAACCGCGCCTACAACCGGCTGCTACGCGGACTGCGCTGGCAGGGCGAACGCGGCTTCGCGATCCTGGTCGGACGCTGGAAAACCCTCCGGCATACCACCGCCAGCCCACACCGGATCAGCGACATCCTCGCCGCCGCACTCCACCTGACCCATTTCGAGTACAAGTACCTACCGCAAAGTCGCTGAGATTACTTCACTACGCCTGGTTGCGGCCGTGCTGGGATCCCTGAAGGACGTCCTGGTCGTCGCCGACGCGCTGCACGCCCAGACCGGGCACGCCGATCTGCTCGCCTCCGCCGACGCTCATCTGATGGTCCCGATCAAGGCCAACCAACCCAAGCTGTTCGCCCAGCTCAAGGCCCTGCCCTGGGCGCAGGTCCCGGTCGGGGCACAGACCCGCGAGACCGGTCACGGCCGCAAAGAGACCCGCACCGTCAAGGCACTCACCGTCAAGACCCCCGGCGGGCTGGGCTTTCCCAACGCCGAACAGGCCGTCCGGATCACCCGGACCCGCACGATCAAGGGCAAGACCACTCGCGAAACGGAGTACCTGACTATCTCGCTGCCCGCCGACCAGGCCCAACCCGCCGACCTCGGCACCTGGGCGCGCTCTGAATGGCATATCGAGAACCGCCTACATCACGTCCGAGACGTCACGCTACGTGAAGACGCCCACCAGGCCAGGACCCACAACGGTCCTGCCGTGTTCGCCACCCTCCGTAACACCGCAATCGGATACCACCACACCGACGGCGCCACCAACATCGCCGAAGCAACTCGCCGGGCCAGTCACCGCCCACACGAGCTCATCGACGCCGTGACTACCGGAAAACCGACCGTGACCAGCAGCAACACGACAATGCAATAGCCCTGCCTGCACTCCCACCTCACGGATTTCGAATACTGGCACCTACCAGATTTTTGTTGGGATCACATCAGAGCAGGACATGAGTCCTACTTCGGCATTACTAGCGTTTACTGCGATGAATCGGGACATGCCGTCTTGAACTAGCCACTCCTATGTCGCTGAGTTAGCTTGTCCGGCAGCGCATGAACCGAGTTTGCCACCTGGGTTGGGGAGGCGGGCCCACCCCGTGGCAAGAGCTGATGGATCAAAGACTGCCCACAGAAGGGGATTGCAGCATCTAGCCAAGTCATACAGGTCGCTTTTCATATCCCCGCAAATCTGTAGGGATACGGATCTACAACGCGCTAATCAGCAGTTTAGCCGACATATCCTCCCTTATCGTACCCGAGCGGATCATGCACAAGCTAAGCATTGTTCTGGGACTACTAGATTGATGTTGTCAGGGGTAGTGCACATGCATTCGTCCGACATGACCGTCCATGGCTATTCATTGGCGCCGTCGACGTATAAATCTGCGGTTCACCGTTTCCTTGAAAACTCTTGCATCACTAGGGCATCGGCTCGTGTCTACCGGATATCACTGTTTACGTGGGCATGGATTCTAGGCGGTAGGCCCGCGCCCGCCGGCTCGGCCCGCCGCACCGCAAAACCCCCATCTTTGATGCTGTCAGCCTTGGACAACCCGTTCCTACCGCCGCTCTTGGTGGAGTTGGTAGAAGCTCGGGCAGGCGAGGTAGACGCACATACCATCAACCGAGAGATTCGAGTTGTTCGCCAAGCATCCCAATGGTGGCTTAAGCAGGGATGGATTTCATGCGACCCGACAGATTGCATCGACCTGCGACCAATCTCGTCGACCGGACTCAAGCCCCTTACCAACGAGCAGGTCGGCTCCCTGTGGCGCTTGAGGATGCCGACCCGCGAGAAAGTCCTCTGGAGAATGATCTACGGTACGAACGCCAAAGTCGAAGACATCCTTCGACTTGACGTTGATGACCTCCGTCCAGCTTATCGCGCGGGTCGAGTCGGTGACGGTACATGGATTTACTGGGATCAGGGCGTTGCCCGACTCCTTCCCTACCTTATTTTAGAACGACGCCGCGGTCCACTGTTCTTGACGACTCGCAAGGCTCCGAGAGGAACGTTACCCCAAGATCTTTGCCCATCCACGGAACGGGCGCGTTTGTCTTACCGGCGCGCAGAAGAAATCTTCTCGGCTACCACTCGTCTGATCTCGAAGGATCCTATACGAGATAGAGGGTGGACGTTAAGCCAACTTCAACGGGCTAAACGCTGACCATCGATGTACTAGTCGTCTACGTGACCCAACTGGAGCCTTTCGGCCCTGTAGCCAATCCATTCCTAAGGTAAGGCCTCTGGTGGATGCGCACCTTTAGCTGATTACGGGCACGCGAGCAACTAACTGGAGCATCGAACGGCCAAGCAATATTTAACCCAATCCACACTTACTAATCCCACCCCACGGGAGTGTAATGACTGACGAGAAAGGTGCGCTACACATGCAGCACAGCATGACAGATCTTACGGGTAAGCTCATCTGCGAATCTCCTCCGAATCAGGTAGTAGTGGGCCATCTACCACAGCCGGAGGCAATGGTTGTTCGGTCCATGCGGATACCCTTTACCCTCGACGAGGATACTGCCTTGGCTGCCAAGGAACTCCGTATGTCCAAGACCGCCTGGATCCGCCAAGCCATCGAGGCTGCCCTGGTTGCCCGGGCTGAAAACGATCAACTGATCTCTCGCGCTGAGGCATTGCATGCCCTGCGCCTTGTACGTTCTGTCTGCCCTGACAGAGATTTGCAGAAACAAGAGAAAGCTTTAATCCGGGAGAAGACACCCGACGACGACCAGCATGCCGTCATCGAGCAGCGGGAGTAGTTGCTCGGCATCCGCGTTTTCGCTGACGTCAACGGGGTAACCGATTACCGCCACACCAACGTGGCCTCACCCGTTTCTTACGTCTCCACAAAGGCCGACCACGCTTCGAAATCCCTGGTCAACGACCCGGCACCAAACTACGCAATGGCCCCTGACGAGCGGCCCACGTGGCTGGGGAAGATCAAGCAAGCGTCCCCGTACATACCCGTCGGACACCTCCGACGTCGAGTGGCGGATCCTCGCGTCGCTGGTGCCGGTCGGCGGCACCCGGCGCAGTCGCGGTGGTCGGCCGGTGACCTACCCACGCCGTGACGTGGTGGATACCATCCGGTACGTGACCCGTACAGGCTGCCAGTGGTTAACCTCCCGCTAGCGCTTGTATGAAAATGGCTCAGCTGCATAATACAGGCGTATTGTTTGACCGAATCTCCTTTATGCTTGGTTCGCTTGGGCTGGGATGTCTAGAATTGAGCTAGGCCCCACCTTCCTACGGCAGCCGGGCACTCTGGTGCTTAGGAGTCGGTGGAGTCTGATGTAAGGTGCGCCGGGCTCGGTTCCCCGCTTTGCCCTGCACATCTCGTCACATCACAGCCCCCTTAGCAGATGGTGTTCGGCGTGGGCAGGGGTGTCCCACACGTGACAACCATCCGCAAGGGGGCTGTGATGGCATCAGGGCCCCGGCAAAGTCGTCAGGTGATGTTGAGCAGTGCCAGCGGGCGGGTGCTGTCGCGGGCGTGATGCCGGTTGGCGGCGGCGATGTTGGTAGCCCCGCTCAGGCGCAGGGCGCTGATCGCGGCGTTGCGTAAAGCGGCCATGACTTCGGGTCCGGTGCCGGTGCGGATTTGGCTGCGGTCCTCGTCGTACCTGAGTTGTAGCGTTCTGGCGATCTTGTGATCGCGGGTGCCGCTGACCTCGGCGTTTGCCGGCGGATTGGACTCTGCTGCCGAATTCGTGACACGCCGTCGGGATCGTTCGTACTGGCCGGTCACGGGGTCATGATCCCTGTTCGCGGTCGTGTTCCTTCCGTCGGTGGCTGCGGGATGGGGTGTACGGGTGTCGATGCGGCCGCGGTCGCGGGTCCAGATTCCTGATCAGACGGTGCTGGTGGCCCGCGCGGCGTTCCCGAACGGCAGCGTGGCGATATCAGCGCGTGACCACCTGGGTGAGGTGTTCACCGACGAACAGTTCGCTGCCGCGTTCGGTGTCCGGGGCGCTCCGGCCGAATCGCCGGGCGCCTTAGCGCTGGTGACCGCGTTGCAGTTCGCGGAGAACCTGACCGATCGGCAGGCCGCGCGGATGGTCGCCCGGGCGATCGACTGGAAGTACGCGCTCGGCCTGGAGCTGACCGATCCCGGCTTCGACGCCAGCGTGCTGTCCAAGTTCCGTACCCGGCTGGTCGAGCACGGCCTGGAAGAACAGGTCTTCACCGCGATGCTGACCGTGTCGACCGGCAAGGGCCTGATCGCGGCTGGTGGTAAGCAGCGCACCGATTCCACTCACGTGATCAGCGCGGTGCGAGACCTCAACCGTCTGGAGGTGGCCGGCGAGTCGGTACGGGCCTGCCTGGAAACGTTGTCGGTGGCCGCACCGGACTGGCTGGCCACCGCTATCGACGTCGGCGAGTGGGCGCACCGGTACGGGCCACGCATCGATTCCTGGCGGCTACCCGCCTCGCAGGCCAAGCGGGACCGCCTCGCCCAGGTCTACGGCACCGACGCCGTCGCCCTGCTGCGCGCGGTGTTCGCCCCTGCCGCCCCGGTCTGGCTGGCCGAACTGCCCGCGGTGCGGACGCTGCGCACCGTGCTGGTGCAGAACTATCTGATCACCACCGACAGCAGGGGGCGGGAGGTGATCCGGCGGCGGGAGGCGGACACGGACGGTCTCCCGCCCGCCAGATCCCGGATCACCTCCCCGTACGACACCGACACCCGGTGGGCCGCAAAAGGCGACGACCTGTTCTGGAACGGCTACAAGGTCCACCTGACCGAGACCTGCGACCCCGACACCGAGCACGGCACCACCAGCGACCACGACGGCCAGACCGGTCCCCGGCCGACACCGAACCTGATCGTCAACGTGGCCACCACGGCGGCCACCGTCCCCGACGTGAAAGCCACCACCGGCATCCACCAGCACCTGCACGACCGCCGGCTGCTGCCCGCCGAGCACTACCTCGACTCCGGCTACCCCTCAGCCGACACCATCGCCACCGCGCAGACTTTCGGCGTCACCATGGTCACCCCGGCCCTGCTCGACCAGTCCGCCCAGGCCCGTGCCCGCACCGGCTACGACAAGACCTGCTTCACCATCGACTTCGACACCCGGCAGGTCACCTGCCCCCAAGGACACACCAACACCTCCTGGAGCCCCACGGTCCAACGCGGCACCGAGGTCATCGTGGTCAAGTTCCCCACCACCACCTGCGGCCCGTGCCCCGCCCGCGCCCAGTGCACCACCGCGAAACGCGGCGGCCGGCAACTCACCTTCTACCCCCGCGACCTCCACCACGCCCTCACCGCTGCCCGCACCCGACAGACCAGCGACAGCTGGCACGACAAGTACAAGCTGCGCGCCGGCGTCGAAGGCACCATCAACCAGGCCCTCGACATCACCGGCATCCGCCACACCCGCTACCGCGGCCTCGCGAAAACCCGCCTCCAACACGTGTTCTCCGCGATCGCCCTCAACCTCGTCCGACTCCACACCTGGTGGACCGACCACCCCCTACCAACAGCCCGGACCAGCAACCTCCAACGCCTCGATCACGCCCTCGCCGCTGACCTCGGCGTTTGCCGGCGGATTGGCGCCGATGTGGTCACTAACGCGGCTTGGCGGCGTGGGTAGTCTCGCGGGGTGGGCGCTTTCGTGCGGCGGGTGAAGACCGCCTCCGGAGCGACCGCGGTCCAGATCGTGCACAAACGAGGCCGGCGGGTGCTGAGCATCGAGCACATCGGCTCGGCCCATACCGACGACGAGTTGGCGCTGCTGCTGCAGGTCGCTGAGGAACGCCTGCATGGTGGGCAGTTGGCCCTGGACCTGGACGGCGTCGGCACCGGTGCGGGCGGGGCGTCGGCGGTGGTCGAGGGCACGTCCTCGCTGATCTTGTGGGATGTCCTGAACAGCCTCTACGACGACCTCGGCCTGGATCGCCTCGGCGACGAGGCGTTTCGGGCGTTGGTTCTGGGCCGGGTGATCGAGCCGACCAGCAAGGCCGACACCGTGCGTGTGTTGACCGAGATCGGGATCGCCTCGCCGCATCGGGTGACGTTCATGCGCTGCCTCAAGCGGGTGGTCGAGCGGGACTACCGGGCCGTGATCGCGCAGGCCTGTCACCGGCACGCCACCCGCGGCGGCGGGCTGGCGGTCGTGCTCTACGACGTAACCACCCTGCACTTCGAGGTCGAACGCGAAGACCAGCTGCGCAAGGTCGGGATGAGCAAGGAACGCCGCGTCCACCCGCAGGTCACCGTCGGGCTGCTCACCACCGCCGACGGGTTCCCGCTGGAGATAGACCCCTTCGCCGGCAACAAAGCCGAGACCAAAACCCTGATCCCGGTGCTGACCCGATTCCGCGACCGCCACCAGGCCGACGACCTGGTCGTGGTGGCCGACGCCGGGATGCTGTCCGCGGCCAACCTGCTGGCCTTGGAAGACAACGGATTCCGGTTCATCGTCGGCTCCAAGACCAGCAAAATCCCCTACGAACTTGAGGCCCACGTCGAGCGGCACGGCAACCACCTGCCCGACGGCGCGACGATCGAGACCACCCGGCGCATGGGCACCGGGACCAAGGCCCGCGACCGGCGGGTGGTCTACCAGTACACGTTCACACGAGCCCAGCACGACAACCGCGCGATCAACGCCATGGTCGAACGCGCCGAAAAGGTCGCCGCCGGCGAACGACCGCTGAAGAAGGACCGCTTCGTCACCTTCACCGACAGCACCACCAGCGTGAACTGGGACCTCGTCGAACGCGCCCGATCCCTGATCGGGATCAAGGGCTACGTCACCAACATCGACCCCACCGTGATGGACGGCGCGGCCGTCGTGGCCGCCTACCACGACCTCTACCAGGTCGAACGTTCCTTCCGGATGACCAAGTCCGACCTGGCCGCACGACCGGTCTTCCACCGCCTCGAAGACAGCATCCAGGCCCACCTGACCGTCGTGTTCGCCGCCCCGGCCATCTCCCGCGAAGCCCAAGCACGCTCCGGGCTGAGCATCAACAAGATCCTCAAGACCCTGCGGCCCCTCCGCTCAGCCACCGTCACCATCAGCACCCAGCAAGTGACCGCCCAGCCACGCATCACCGCCGAGACCCGAACCCTCCTGACCACCCTCGGCTGGAGTGGTCACTAAATCGCTACAACTCAGGTCGTAGGTGACGTCGCGGACCCAGTGGACCTTGTTCTCGATCGACCAGTGTTCGCGGGTCCACGCTGCCAGTTGTGCCGGTTTCGCCTGATGAACGCGGAGATCGGTGATGGCGTAGACGGTCTCGGTGGTGAAGCGTTTCGGCTGGTCCAGGCGGCGTCTGCGGCGGCGGATCTGGATGACTTGGGCGGCGTGTGGGAAGTCGATACCGGTGGAGATCGTCAGGATCTTGCAGCTGTGGATCTCGCGGCGACCGTGTCCGCGGTCGGTATCGCGGGTGGCGTCCGGGACTGCCCGCCAGGGCAGTGCGGTGAGCTGCGCGTGCAAGTGGGGTTGGTTGCCTTTGACGGTCAGGATCCAGTGCGCGCCGCGTTCGGCGAGGTAGGTGACGTGCTCGCGTTGGCAGTGCAGGGCGTCGGCGGTGATCACCGTGCCGCGTAGGTCGCCAATCTGGTCGAGCAGCGGTGCGAACCGGGTGATCTCGTTGGTTTTGCCGTCGACGTCGATGCTGGCCAGGACCACACCGGTGGCCTGGTCGCAGGCGGTCATCACGTGCCGGGCAGGGGTGTCGGTGGTGCGGGAGCCGCGCAGGGTCTTACCGTCGACGGCGATCGCCCGACCGGCCATTGAGGTGGAGGCGGTGGCCCGGCCGGCGAGCCAGACACTGATCGCCGCGGTCAGCAGTTGCGGGTCCATGGCCTGCAACAGCCGACGAATCATCGCCTCCGATGGGCGCCGATCCGGGATCATGCCCAAAGCGAGAGCCGTTGCCGCCGGCACGTCGGCGACCCATTCGGCGATCGCGGCGTACGAGCGGTAGCCGGCGACCACGGCACACACGGCTGCGGTGACCACGACTGTCAACCGGTGCCGGACACCTCGCCGAGCTCGTGGATCCGGCAGACCGGCGAGCGCTTCGGGCAGCCCACCAGTGAGCCATTTTCATCGTGACGGTGCAGGTCATGGGCGGTGCGGGGAGGCCGGTGTCCATGTAGGACGAGGCTCCCGGTAAGACAGCAATCGACCAAGATCAGATGCCCCAACCGGGAGCCTCGCTGTGCTGTCTTACCCTGCCGCGATTCCGTTGTCCACCCGCAGCCTGAACCACCTCGCCGCCCTCATCCGGACCCGCCGCCAGCAGCGACGGTCCCGGTGGCGACGCCTCGACCCCGGCCGGCAAGCCCTGCTCGCCCTGGCCCACCTGCGCAACGGCGACACCCTGACCCGCCTGGCCGCCGGATTCGAGATCGGCGTCACGACGGCCTGGCGTTATGTCCGCGAGGCCATCGACCTGCTCGCCGCGACCGCCGACGACCTGGCCACGGCCATGACCAGGATCCGGCTGCTCGCCTACGCAATCCTCGACGGCACCCTGATCCCGATCGACCGGGTCGCCAACCAGAAGCCGTACTACTCCGGGAAGCACAAGCGTCACGGAGTGAACGTGCAGGTCATCGCCGACGCGGCCGGGCGTCTCGTGTGGGCCTCGGGCGCGCTGCCCGGCTCGACGCACGACCTGACCGCCGCCCGCGGCCACGGCATCATCGACGCCCTGACCAGCGCCGACGTGATGACCTTCGCCGACAAGGGCTATCAAGGCGCCCACGGCAGCGTGCGCACCCCGTTCAAGCGGCGCCGCTTCCGGCCGAAGCTGTCACGCCGGCAGAAGGCCGTCAACCGGGCCCACGCGAAGATCCGCGCCCGCGGCGAACGAGCCATCGCCACCCTCAAAACCTGGAAGATCCTGACCAAGCTGCGCTGCTGCCCACGCCGAGCGACCGCGATCGTGCAGGCCATCCTCGTCCTGCACCACGTCGAAGCCGACCGCTACGCAGGATGAAAATGGCTCAGTGGTTTCGGCAACGGTCAACGCCGGTGCGCAGGCCAGGGACGAGATCAGCAATGATGGCAGTGCGGGCATGACTCACTTCGGGCGATCAGCATGGCGTAGAGAACCTTGATGATCTTCTGAGCCGGTCATGCCCGTCTTGCTGCCACCACCACCGGCGCTTCTACTCCAAGCCTCGCAAATCAGACACCGTCACGACTTTGCCGGGGCCCTGGTGATGGCCTCGTCCGTTCAGAGCGGATTTGATTCGGGTGCGGCTCTGGTGAGGTGCGGCGACACGCTGTGTGGCCTGGGGATGTGTTACTGGTTGTGATGGTGAAAGGGATCCTCCCGCTATGTTCGTCGGTTGCGAGACACGAACATCAGCAAAGAGGGAGCCCGGTGCAAGAGTACGCATCCGAGACGGCGGACGATGCTTTCGCCGGCTCATCCGTGCGGTTCGGCGCGATGGTGGACTTCCTGTCCGGTGAGCATGCGGCGGGGATGACTCACGCCGAACTGGAGGAGCGGCTGCATACCGATGGCATGCGGTTGCTGTGTCAGTTGTTGCAGGACAGTCTGGATCTTCGTGCCAGTCGGGAGGAACGGCTCGACGAGGTGACCGACGCCGATAGCCATCTGCGGGGGTGGGCCGAGCGGGGGCGGCAGCGGACGCTGGCCACCCGGTTCGGTGAGGTGGTGGTGACGCGTATCGCCTACCGGGCGCGGGCGCGGGCCGATCTGAACCCGGCGGACGCGGTGTTGAACCTGCCCGTGGAGAAGCACTCGCATGGACTGCGCCGGTTGGCCGCGGCCGAGGCGGCCCGCGGCTCGTTCACCGACGCGGCGGCCGCGATTGAGCGGGCCACCACGGTGCGTATCGGGAAACGGCAGGTCGAGGCGTTGGCCGCCGCAGCGGCGATAGATGTGGATGCCTTCTACACCGCCCACGCCCCGGACTGGTCGGCCGATGATGATGTGCTGGCGTTGTCCTTCGACGCCAAAGGGGTGGTGATGCGCCCCGACGGGCTCCGCGCGGGCACCGCCAAGGCCGCGGTCAGCCAGAAACTGGCCGGCCGCCGGTCCAAGGGCGAGAAACGCAACCGCAAGCGGATGTGCGAGGTCGCCGCGGTCTTCGACGTGACCGGCAAGCCGCGCACCATCGCCGACATCCTGCCCGAGGACCCCGAAGCGGCCCAAACTGCTACCCCGGCGCCGGTCACCTCCGGCAAGTGGCTGCACGCCAGCGTGACCGACGACGCCGCGGCGGTGATCGCCGCCGGGTTCGCCGAGGCCGACCGCCGCGACCCCGACCACGCTCGGACCTGGATCGCCCTGGTCGACGGCAACACCCACCAGATCGACCGGATCCACGCCGAGGCCAAAACCCGCAAGATCACCTTGCCGGTTGTTGTGGACTTCATCCACGTCATCGAGTACCTCTGGAAGGCCACCTGGTGTTTCCACCCGGAGGGCGACCCGAACGCCGAACGGTGGGTCCGCGCCCAGGCCCGGCAGGTGTTGGCCGGACGGGCCGGCATAGTCGCCGCAGCCATCCGACGCAAGGCCACCTACCACGGCCTGGACCCCGGCAAACGCAAACCCGCCGATGTCGCCGCCGCCTACCTGCTGGCCAAAAAACCGTACCTGGACTACCCGACCGCGCTGGCCAACGGGTGGCCGATCGCCACCGGGGTGATCGAAGGCGCCTGCCGCCACCTGGTCAAAGATCGTATGGACGTCACCGGCGCTCGCTGGGGCCTCGACGGCGCCGAAGCAATCCTCAAACTCCGCACCCTGATCAGCAACGGCGACTTCGACCAGTACTGGACCTGGCACCTGGCCCAGGAACAACAACGCATCCACAACAGCCGCTACCTCGGCGGTGCCATCCCACAATAGACGATCACCTCAGAGGAGCCGCACCCATTTGATTCATCGAGGGTCATGAAGGAAAGGTGCGCCTGGCCTGCAAGGATGTGAGTGTCTACGTCATGTCCACAGCAGAGTCGGGTGCACCTTTCTGGTGAGTAAGAGTAGCGGGTGGGATCAGCGGCTGCAGGTCGCGGCGGGTGGGAAGGGTTTGGTCGGGCATGCCGGCGCGGTTTTGCTGCGGCGGTGCGCGGACCGGACCGGGCTGGCCTGGGCGTTGAACGCGGTGCTGCCTCGCGGTGCGGGGCCGGGGTGGTGGGACCGGGGCACGGTCTTGATCTGCCTGGCGACCGCGATCGTGCTCGGCGCGACCAGCATGTCCGACATCGGGCTGCTCGCCCATCAGGCGCTGGTGTTCGCCGAGCCACCGTCGGAAGCGACCGTGCGCCGTGCTCTGGCCGGCCTCGACGAGACCGCCCTGCGCCGGATCGCCAAGGCGCGGGCGAAGGCCCGCGCCCGGGTCTGGGAGCTTCTCGAGCGCCGGCCGCAGGGGTTTCCGTGGCTGCTGGTGGCGGGCAAGCTGCTGACCGGGTGGGTGGTCATCGATCTGGACGCCACCCTGATCACCGCTCACTCCGACAAGCAGGGCGCGGCGGCCACGTTCAAGAAAGGCTTCGGGTTCCACCCCCTCGGGGCGTGGTGCGCGAACACCAGTGAGAGCCTGGCCATGCTGCTGCGGCCGGGCTGAGCTTCCCCCGCTTTGCTGGAGCGGTGGTTACCTGCTGCCGGCTGGCGCAGGGGTGGCGATAGGTGGTTCGGCTGGTTGCCTCTGGTGGGTGTGCCAGGCGGTCTCGTACTCGTTCGGGCTGAGGTAGCCCAGTTCCTTCTGGATGCGGCGGGTGTTGTACCAGCCGTCGATGTAGGCGAAGATCGCGTTCTCGGCCTCGTCGCGGGTCCGCCAGCTCGTGCGGTAGACGAGTTCGATCTTCAGCGTCGACCAGAAATTCTCCATCAGGGCGTTGTCGTAGCTGTCGCCGACGGAGCCCATCGAGGGCAGGATCCCGTTGTCCTGTAAGCGTTCCGCGAACCGGAACGATGTGTAGTTCGACCCGCGATCTGAGTGGTGGATCAACTGGCCGTCGCGGACGTCGCGCGACCAGATGCCGTATTCGAGGGCGGCGAGGATCAGGTCGGTGTCGCAGCGGTTGGAGGTCTTCCAGCCGACGATTCGGCGGGAGAAGACGTCGCGGACCGCGGCGAGCCAGAACACGCCTTCGCCGCAGGGGATGCGGGTGGCGTCGGCGACCCAGAGCCGGTTCGGCCCGGTGGCGGTGAACTGCCGCCCGACAAGGTCCGGCGCCGGTGTGTGCCGTGGGTCCTGCCGCGTGGAGCCGCCGCGCCAGCCGCGGCGCAGGAACGCGCCCTGCCAGCCCTGCTGCGTCATCAGCCGCTCGACGCGTTTGCGACCCACGTAGATGCCGTCGCGGCGTAGCTGGCGGTGGACCCGGTCCGCGCCGTAGGTGCGCCCGGAGGTCTCCCAGATCTCGTGAATGTTGGAGATCAGGCCCAGGTCGACCACGTCGCGGTCGCAGGGCGCCTCGGCCTGCTTGACCCACGCGTAGTAGGTCGAAGCGCCGATGTTCAGGACCCGTAGCAGGAGCGCGACCGCGAACTGGTCACGGTGTTCATCAATGAACGTCATGACCGTCGCCGGGTCGGGTCGAGCTCCGCCGCGAAATACGCGCTCGCCGCTTTCAGGATCTCGTTGGCCCGCCGCAGCTCGGTGACCTCCCTGCGCAGCCGGCGGTTCTCCTCGACCATCTCGCTGGTCGGCCGGTCGTGACGCTCACCCGTGTCAGCCTCGGCCTGACGGATCCAGTTCCTGAGCGCCTCGTGATGCACGCCGAGCTGCTCGGCCAAGCGCCGGATCACCGGCTTCGGGTCCGATTCGCGGTACAAGCGCACAGCGCGCTGACGGAGCTCATCGGGGTACTTCTTCGGTGCTGCCACGGATACTTCCTCCCCCACGGCCATCAGACCATGGTCAAGAAACTCCATGAAAGCGGGGGTGGCTCAGATGTGGGGTTGGAGGAGTTGTTCTTCCGGTTCGCGCATCGGTTCGGGCGGGTGGAGCCGCGGCGGCGGGCGTGGGCGTATGTGCGGGGGTTGCTGGCGCCGTTGGAGCGGCGTAATGGCTGGACGCTCGCGGAGCAGGCGGGGCATGTCTCGCCGGACGGGTTGCAGGGCGTGTTGTGCAGCCCGGCGTGGGACCGGGACGCGGTCCGTGATGACGTGCGCGGCTACGTGGTGGAGGCGATCGGTGATCCGGCCGGGGTGCTTGTCGCCGGCGAGACCGGGTTCGTCAAGAAGGGCCGTGCCTCGGCGGGAGTCCAACGCCAGTATTCGGGTACGGCGGGCAAGACCGAGAACTGTCAGATCGGCACGTTCCTGTGTTACGCCACGGCCAAGGGTCGGGCGTTGATCGATCGGGAGTTGTACCTGCCGACGTCGTGGACCGGTGATCGGGACCGGTGCCGGCGCGCGGCGGTTCCGGATGATGTCGAGTTCGCGACCAAGCCGCAGCAGGCGCAGGCCATGCTGCAGCGGGCGATCGAGGCGGGGGTGCCGTTCGCGTGGTTCACCGCCGACGAGGTGTATGGGCAGAATCCTGGTCTGCGGGGCTGGTTGGAGGATCAGGACGTCGCGTACGTGATGGCCACCCGATGTGACAACGCGGTGCCCTCCGGGCTGCACACCACCAGCCGGGTGAATGAGCTGGTCGCGAGGGTGCGTGCGGGTGCGTGGCAGCGGCTCTCGTGTGGTGACGGCGCGCACGGGCCACGCCGTTACGACTGGGCCCGGTTGCCGATCCGTCGTACCTTCGCTCACGGCCGGCGGGGCTGGGTCCTGGCCCGACGCTCGATCAGCGACCCGAGCGACATCGCCTACTACGTGTGCTTCGGCCCCCGCGGCACCCGACTACGCGACCTGGTGCGGGTCGCCGGTAGCCGTTGGTCGGTGGAGGAGTCGTTCCAGACCGCGAAGAACGAGGTCGGCCTGGACCAGTACCAGGTCCGCCGTTACGACGCCTGGTACGGCCACATCACCCTGGCCATGGCCGCTGCCGCGTTCCTCGTCGTCACCCGCGCCGCCGAAGCCGCAAAGGGGGCACCGCCGGGAGCGAGGGCAGCCTGATCCCGTTGAGCAGCAACGAAATCCGCCGCCTGTTCGCCCGCCTGGTCCTGACCACCCGCCACCGAGCCGACCACATCCTGCACTGGTCCCGCTTCCGCCGCCGACGCCAGGAACAAGCCCGAGCCACCCACTACCGCAAACGACTCGAACCACCATAAGCCACGACCCGCCGTTGCAGTACTAACCGACCTGGAGAAACGTACCGGCTGGCGGTACGCGATCGTCGCCACCAACATCCGCCGCATCCACGGCGTGGCCGGCTCTCACCAGCCGCAATGGCTCGACGTGCTGCACCGTTCGCACGCCGGAGTGGAAGATCAGGTGCGCACGAACAAGGCCATGGGCCTGCGAAACCGGGAGTGTCAAGTTAACGGCTGATCTTGGTTGTTGAGGTGGTCAGTTGTTGGCCGGGGTGAGCCGGCCTTCGAAGGCGATCTGGAAGGCGTTCAGTGGTGCTTTCCAGCGCATGGTCCAGCGTCGGCGGCCGGCTCCGGTCGGGTCGAGGCTCATCAAGGCCATGTAGACGCACTTGAGTGCGGCCTGCTCGTTCGGGAAGTGGCCACGAGCTCGCACGGCCCTGCGGATACGGGCGTTGACGGACTCGATCGCGTTCGTGGAGCAGATGACCTTGCGGATCTCCACGTCGAAGGCGAGGAACGGCACGAACTCCGCCCACGCGTTCTCCCACAGCTTCACGATCGCCGGATACTTACGGCCCCACGCCTCGGCGAACTCGAGGAACCGCTCGGTGGCGGCGTCCTCGGTCGCCGCGGTGTAGACCGGCCGCAGCGCTTTGGCGATCTTGTCCCAGTCCTGCCGGGCGGCGTAGCGGAACGAGTTGCGCAGCAGGTGCACCACACACGTCTGCACGATCGTGCGCGGCCACACCGTCTCCACCGTCTCCGGCAGTCCCTTGAGCCCGTCACAGACCAGCATCAGCACGTCGGCCACGCCGCGGTTCTTCAACTCGGTGAGCACGTGCAGCCAGTACTTGGCGCCCTCGCCGCCGTCACCGGCCCAGATACCGAGGATGTCGCGGTGGCCGTCGACGGTGACCGCCATCGCGAGGTAGATCGGCCGGTTCGCGACCTGACCGTCCCTGATCTTGACGTTGATGGCGTCGATGAACACGACCGGGTAGACCCGGTCCAGGGGCCGGTTCTGCCACTCGGCCATGCCGTCCATGACCTTGTCGGTGATCGTGGAGATGGTCTGCTTCGACACCTCAGCGCCGTAGACCTCAGCCAGGTGCGCGGCGATCTCGCCGTGGGTCAGGCCCTTGGCCGACAGCGACAGGACCATGTCGTCGACGCCGGTCAGACGCCGCTGCCGCTTACGCACGATCTGCGGCTCGAACGTCCCGGCGGCGTCGCGTGGGACCCGCACCTCGACCGGCCCGACGTCGGTGAGCACCGTCTTGGTCCGGCTGCCGTTACGGGTGTTCCCGCTACCCCGACCCGCCGGGTCGTGCTTGTCGTAGCCGACGTGGTCGGTGATCTCCCCATCCAACGCCGACTCGAGGACCCGCTTCGTCAGCTGCTGCAGCAGCCCACCCTCGCCGGTCAGCTTCAACCCGTCACCACGAGCCCGATCGACCAGCATCGCGATCAACTGCTCATCCGTGACCGCACCCACCGGCTCCACGGCCGGCTGTCCCACGGTGGTCTCGGTCGTCATCTGGCGTCTCTCCCTTGATCGGTCGATCAGCCGTTATTTGTACAGTCCCGCGAAACCTGCCCTCGAAGGCCTGGACCGTCAACCGCGGCTGGGTCCTAGCCGCGAACATCGCCGCCGATCTGGCCGCCTGGACCCGACTGCTCGGCCTGCACGGCCCCGCGCTTGGGTAGTCGTCACCAGCCCCAAAGTTACTGGCGGGTAGGTTTTGGGTGTGCCTTCGCGGCGCCCGGCCTGGGGCAGGGGCTTCGGGTATGGGGTTACGACGGTTGAGGGCTGGGTGTCAGCCTTGCCTGTCCGGGGCGCTGTCGTCGTCGAGTGGTTCGAGGTCGTCGGCAGTGTCGTCGTCTTCCTCGGTGTCGCCTTCGTCGTACAGCCAGGGGTCGTCGAGGGCGTCGGGGCCTTCTTCCCAGGCGTCGCGGGCGGGCCAGGCGCTGCGGTCGTTGGCCAGGGACAGGGCGGTGCGGGCCGCGGGGTCGTCGTAGTCGACGCGGTTGGCATCGGCGTCGTAGATGAGGTAGTTGCCGTCGGCGTCGCGGGCGAGGGTGATGGCCTCGTGCTCGACACCGAGCACGACGGTGGTCACCTGTTCGTGTTCGATTTGGTCGTCGATGTCGACGCACACCATGACCGGTAGTTCGAAGCGGACCCAGCGACGCGTCACGGTGTTCCTCCTGTTCATCAGCCCGATGGCCCCGACCGCCGACGGTGGGCGGGCCTGCCGAGGCCCCCCTGCGGCGTTCGATGGACTCTATGCCTGCCCGGTGGGTGTCTGGCAGCCTGGCGCGGTGCGTCGTGAGTGGAGTCTGGAAGATCTGATCGATGCGTGGACGCTGGTCGACGCGGACCGGGAACTGATCGCGAACAAGTACGGGCCGACGAAGCTCGGCTTCGCGGTGATCCTGAAGTTTTTCGAGATCGAGGGCCGGTTCCCCCGCCGCGCCGGGGAGGTGCCGGCCGCCGCGGTCGAGTTCGTCGCCCGGCAGGTGAAGGTTGACCCGGCGACGTTCGGCACATATTTGTTCACGGGCAGCACGATCGAGTACCACCGGGCGCAGATCCGGCGGGCGTTGCGGTTCCGGGAGTGCACGGTCGCCGATGCCAAGGCGTTGACCGGCTGGCTGGCCGAGCAGGTCTGCCCGTCGGAGCTGAGCCCGGACCGGCAGCGTCAGGCCCTGCTGCTGCGCTGCCGGTCGCAGCGCATCGAGCCGCCGGCTGCGGGCCGTATCGACCGGATCATTGCGAGCGCGGCCGACACCGCGGACGGCCGGTTCTGCGCCACGATCGTGGCCCGGTTGTCCGCCGCCGGCGCGGTGGACCGCTTGGAGGCGCTGGTCGCCCCGGCCGGGGACGAGGACACCGACGGTGACGAGGGCGCCGACGACGAGGCGCCGGCCGAGGGCGCGGCGGGGCTGTTGGCCGAGATCAAGGCCGATCCGGGGCGGCCGGGGCTGGAGACGTTCCTGGACGAGGTCGCGAAGCTGCGTCGGGTCCGTAGTCTCGGGTTGCCGGCGGACCTGTTCGCCGACGTGGCCGAGCGGCGGGTGACGTTGTGGCGCAACCGGGCGGCCATCGCGGCGCCGTCGGCGATGCGCCGTGACAACGCCGACCAGGTGCGCCAGACCCTGTTGGCGGCGTTGTGCTGGCGGCGGCAGACCGAGCTGACCGACTCGCTGGTGGACCTGTTCATCACCCTGGTGCGGACGATCAACACCCGGGCGGTGAACAAGGTCAACAAGACGGTGGAGGCGGAGATCCGCCGTGTTCTGGGCAAGGAGGGCATCCTGTTCAAGGTCGCCGAGGCCGCTGTGGAGCATCCCGACGCGACCGTGCGGGAGGCGGTCTATCCGGCGGTGGACGGCGGGGAGCAGACGTTGCGGGCGCTGGTCGCCGAGGCGAAGGCGAACAAGAACGCGATGAAGGCGAAGGTCCGTACCGTGTTGGAGTCGTCGTACTCCAACTACTACCGGCGGATGCTGCCGCAGGTGCTGTCCAGCATGGAGTTCCGGTGCAACAACACCGCGTACCGGCCGGTGATGGACGCCCTGGACCTGCTGCGCCGCTACGCCGACCGGCCGAAGGTGCCCTACGACGCGGCCGAGGTCATCCCGATCGACGGGGTGGTGCCCGCCGACTGGCGGGAGGCGATCTACAACAAGTCCGGCAAGATCATCCGCACCTCGTACGAGTTGTGCGTGCTCAGCGCCCTGTCGGCGGCGATCCGCCGCCGGGAGATCTGGATCGTCGGCGCGGCGAAGTGGCGCAATCCGGAGGCGGACCTGCCGCACGACTTCGACGTGGCCCGTGACATGCACTACGCCGAGATCGCCCAGCCCACCGACCCGACGGTGTTCACCGCCACCGTCAAGGCGCGCCTGGACGCGGCGCTGACCGGTCTGGCGACCGGCTTGCGTGACGGCACCACCGGCGGGGCCCGGGTCACCACCCGCCGCAACCAGGTGTGGATCTCGGTGCCGCGGCTGGCCGCGCTGCCCGAACCACCGACCCTGGTGGAGTTGAAGGCCGAACTGGTGCGCCGGTGGGGTGTGGTCGACCTGCTCGACATCGTCAAGGAGACGTTCTGGCTGACCGGCTGCGACGCCGAGTTCACGTCTCTGGCGTCGCGGGAGCATCTCAGCCGTGACGAGCTTCGGGTCAGGTTGTTGCTGGTCGTCTTCGGGCTAGGGACCAACGTCGGGGTGAAACGGATCGCCGCGGCCGGCGACCACGGGCTGAGCGAGGCGCAGCTGCGCCGGATCCGCAAGCTGTACGTCAACCGCGACGGCCTGCGCCGGGCGGTCGCTTCGGTGGTCAACGACACCTTCGCCACCCGGGATCCGAACTGGTGGGGCAGCGGGACGGCCTGCGCGAGCGATTCGAAGAAGTTCGGCTCGTGGGACGCGAACCTCAACACCGAATGGCACGCCCGCTACGGCGGGCCCGGCGTCATGATCTACTGGCACGTCGAGCGTAAGAGTGTCTGCGTGTATTCGCAGGTCAAGACGTGTTCGTCGTCGGAGGTCGCGGCGATGATGGAGGGCCTGATCCGGCACTCGGCCGACATCGACTCGGCGATCGAGGCGAACTACACCGACACGCACGGCGCCAGCATCGTCGGGTTCGCGTTCTGCCATTTGCTGGGCTACCGGCTGCTGCCCCGGCTGAAGAACATCGGCTCGGCCCGGCTGTACCGGCCCGGCGACGGCGCCACCTACGCCGGGTTGGAGACGGTGCTGTCCCGGCCGATCAAGTGGGACCTGATCAACCAGCAGTACGACCAGATGATCAAGTATGCGCGGGCGTTGCAGCTCGGTACCGCCGAGGCCGAGCAGGTGCTGCGCCGGTTCACCCGCAACGGCCCGAAGCACCCCACCTATGCGGCGATCGAGGAACTCGGCCGGGCCATCCGCACCATCTTCATCTGCGAGTACCTGTCGTCCGAGGCGCTACGCCGGGAGATCCACGGCGGGTTGCAGGTCGTCGAGCAGTGGAACAGCGGCAACACCGCCATCTTCTACGGCAAGGACGCCGAACTGACCGGCCCGGACCGCGAGCACCAGGAGATCTCCATGCTCGCCCTGCACCTGCTGCAATCCTCCCTCGTTTTGATCAACACCCGGCTCATCGACCACGTGCTGTCCGAACCCGAGTGGGCCGCGCGGATGACCGACGAGGACCGGCGCGGACTGACCCCGCTGTTCTGGTCGCACGTGGCGCTTTACGGGCGGTGGATATTGAAGATGAACGAACGACTCGACTACACCCGCGGCCCGACACCCGAACCCGCCTTGCACGGCGCCGCCGTGCAGCCGGCCACCGCGACCCCCTGAACTCCGCCCACGGAGAGGACGACAGTGATCCCCGCAGACGGTCCGACGCCCCATCCCGCCGTGGCCGCCGCCGCGAACGCTTTCGCCGCCTGGGTCGACGCAGTCCACAGCACCCGTGACGAGATCCGCGCCGAGATCACCGCCGAAGGCGGCGACCCCGACGGCCCGACGTCGACGCCCGGCTACGGCAGGTCCTCGCCGCCGCACGCGACGAACTCGACGAACCCGGCCGGGCAGCCTTCGACTGGGTCATCACCGGGATGCGCAATCACCTCGACGCCACCGAGCCGCAGCCGTGACACCCTGCCGGGCGTCTCTGGCACGCCCGCGATGATTCCCGCCGCCGCCGCGATGTCGTTCTGGGGTAGACCCCAACACCACACCCGGCACCGCCCGCAAAGACGTCAGAATAGAATCCGGTGCGGAGTTTCTTGACGATCGTCCGCCAGACTCATAGAGTCCAGCCTGACGTTTCGCAAGGAAGGGGCGCCCGAGTGCGAGTTGGCTACCGCAGAGTCAGCACGATCGAGCAGAACACCGTGCGCCAACTCGACGGCGTCACCGTCGACCGGGTCTTCACCGACACCGCGTCGGGCAAGGACACCGCCCGGCCGAAACTCGACGAGATGATCGCGTTCGTCCGCGACGGCGACACCGTCCTCGTGCACTCCATGGACCGGCTCGCCCGCAACCTCGACGACCTGCGCCGCCTGGTCCGCACCCTGACCGGCAAGGGCGTCCGCGTGGAGTTCGTCAAGGAGAGCCTGACCTTCACCGGCGAGGACTCCCCGATGGCCACCCTGCTCCTGAGCGTCATGGGTGCCTTCGCCGAGTTCGAACGGGCGCTGATCCTCGAACGCCAGCGCGAAGGCATCGCCGCGGCCAAACAGCGCGGCGCCTACACCGGCCGCAAACCGGCCCTGACCGGCGAACAGGCCGACCAGTTACGCGCACGCGCCGCCGCCGGCGAACGTAAATCGCTGCTGGCCAAGGAGTACGGCATCAGTCGCGAAACCGTGTACGCCTACCTACGACCTGCCACCACCGCGACGGGAGCCGCGACCGCATGAGCAGCCTGGAAGAGCTCGAACGGCGCATCACCGCCATCGAGGATCGCCTCGGTGTGGAGGCCGGGCTACGCGCCAGCGGCGACCGCGACCTCGGCGACATGGCCCAGACCCTGCGTGCCCAGCAGCACACCATCCAGGCCCTGGCGATCACCCAGTCGCAGCACAACGAGAAACTCGACCGCCACGAGGAATCCCTGACCGCCGCGCACGGCAAGCTCGACCGCATCATCACCATGCTGGACCGGCTTCTCGACACCGATCAGTAGCGCGGTCAAGCGAGGGCAACCAGCGAGGACGCCTCCAACATCCCCGCGTTTCCGCAGGTCAGCCAAATCCGTTGATTTTTCCGCGACTACTAAAACCGCAGGTCACAGCCCTGCAATCCGAGGGGCCGGCAGTATCTTCATCGCTCATGATGAGCCGCCGTGTGAGTGCCAGGACCGGTCGACGTAAAACCCGGAATCCTACCGGTCAGTAACTTTGGGGCTGGTGACAGCTACCCAAGCGCGGGGCCTGCACGACCAGCCCGACCTCGCCGACGCCGAACCCGGCACCCTGCGCTACCGGCTGCTGCACCTACCCGCCAAGCTGGCCAGCCACGCCCGCCGGAAGATCCTGTCCATCCCCGACACCTGGCCCTGGGCTGAGGCGTTCCAACTCTGCTGGCACCGCCTAGGCCTGATACCCCCGCCGACCTGACCCGTCCCCCCGGCCCTACCAGCAGAGAAACCACCCGGACCTGGAGAACCGGCGCCCGCGCAGCGACACGCGCCGACCCCGACCCCCAACCGCGTGGGACAAAACGGTCAAACCGAAACGGACGGCGAGGGATCAAAACCCTCTGACGAATCGAGGATGGCATGGGAAAGTGGGGTGGCTTGGCGAGCATGCACAAGCCGACTGCCGGGACGGTGGCGTCCCGGATCTGCACTTAAGCAGTTGACACTGAGCTGTCAGTTACCACCAAGGCGATCAAATGGCACACTCCTTCACAAAAAGAAGGTTTTGGGACTTCGAAGTCGAAGCGCTTGTTGCGCTTGCTAGAGAGCAAGGCTATGTACTGTATATAGATCTCATGGACGTGGTAAATCCCGAACTGAATCCTGAAAAACATAGGTGCGTCGAGGTGCTAGCTGCCGTGTTTGAGGAGATAGGATTTAGGGTGCTCGACACTCATCCGGGAATGCCGCATAGAGACTGAGCCTTTCCGGGTAAGGCTCTGATTACGGGGCGCGATGTTCGAGGTGCCCGAGATATACGGGAAACGCCTGATGGGCCGGGATGAGCCAGTGAAGGCGCGGAACGCCGGTACGAAGTGTTCCTCTCACAGACCACTCACTCCGGAGTTCCGCGCCGCCCATGAGTATCACCTATACCGCCACGTTGCCGGTACGCGACAAGACCGTGCTTTACCTCTCTGGACTGCTGCACGCCGAACGTCTCCGGCGCGGTACCCGGCAAGGGCGGCGGGCGCTGACCTGCTTCCGGCAGGCTGTGCTGGTCCTGCGCTGGCTGCTCGACGGCACCCGGATGAGCCAGCTGGCCCGCGACAACACGATCAGCCTGTCCACCGGCTACGACAACCTGCACGAGGCCATCGCGGTCCTGGCTGCCCAGGCTCCCGGCCTGCACGGCGTGCTGCTGGCCGCGAAGGCCGCCGGCTACGACTACGTCCTGCTCGACGGAACCCTGATCGAGACTGATCGGATCGCCACCCCGGGACCCACGCCGGGCGTCGACCTGTGGTGGTCGAAGAAGCACAAGAACCACGGCGGCAACATCCAGGTCCTGACCGCACCGGATGGCTGGCCGCTATGGACCTCCCCTGTACGCCCCGGCCGGGAACACGACACCAGCTGCCTGCGTGCTCACCCCGGCCTGCTGGCCACCCTCGCCGCCATTCGCGAGAATGTCCGGACTGGGGTTGACCCGGTTTGACGGACAGGGTCGGTAAGTTGATCTCACGCTACCTTGCTCGTTGGCCTGCGGGAATAGGCCGTCGCCTCATACTCGGCCGGGCTCATGTAGTCCAGGGTGGAATGGCCGGCGGCGGGTGTTGTACCACCCCTCGATCCACTCGAAGATCGCCGCACGGGCGGCGGCCCGGGTCGGCCACGCCCTCCGGTCGAGCAGTTCGGTCTTGATCGTGGCGAAGAACGACTCCGCGACGGCGTTGTCCCAGCACTGACCCCGCCCACCGACCGACAACCGCACCCCGTTGCGGTCGGCCAGCCGGGCGTACTGCGCACTCGTGTACTGGCAACCCCGGTCGCTGTGGAAGATCACCGGCCCGGTCGGGCGTCGGACGGCGATCGCGTTGGACAACGCCTGAGCGGGCAGATCGGTCCGTAGGTGGTCGGCGGTCGCCCAGCCCACAACCCGGCGTGAGGCGATGTCGATGACGGTGGCGAGGTACAGCCAGCCCTCCCACGTGTGGATGTAGGTGATGTCGCCGCACCAGCGGGTGTCGACCCGGCCGGCGGCGACGTCGAAGTCCCGGCGGATCAGGTCCGCCGACAACGCCGCCCCCGGGTCGGGCACGGTCGTGGTGCGCCACCGCTTCGGCGTGCGGCCGCACAACCCGGGCCTACCCCGTTTTGACGGACATCCGAGGGGGCCGACCGGAATACGCCGGAAGCCGGGACTGTACAAATAGGGTGCGGCTCTGGTGAGGTGCGGCGACACGCTGTGTGGCCTGGGGATGTGTTACTGGTTGTGATGGTGAAAGGGATCCTCCCGCTATGTTCGTCGGTTGCGAGACACGAACATCAGCAAAGAGGGAGCCCGGTGCAAGAGTACGCATCCGAGACGGCGGACGATGCTTTCGCCGGCTCATCCGTGCGGTTCGGCGCGATGGTGGACTTCCTGTCCGGTGAGCATGCGGCGGGGATGACTCACGCCGAACTGGAGGAGCGGCTGCATACCGATGGCATGCGGTTGCTGTGTCAGTTGTTGCAGGACAGTCTGGATCTTCGTGCCAGTCGGGAGGAACGGCTCGACGAGGTGACCGACGCCGATAGCCATCTGCGGGGGTGGGCCGAGCGGGGGCGGCAGCGGACGCTGGCCACCCGGTTCGGTGAGGTGGTGGTGACGCGTATCGCCTACCGGGCGCGGGCGCGGGCCGATCTGAACCCGGCGGACGCGGTGTTGAACCTGCCCGTGGAGAAGCACTCGCATGGACTGCGCCGGTTGGCCGCGGCCGAGGCGGCCCGCGGCTCGTTCACCGACGCGGCGGCCGCGATTGAGCGGGCCACCACGGTGCGTATCGGGAAACGGCAGGTCGAGGCGTTGGCCGCCGCAGCGGCGATAGATGTGGATGCCTTCTACACCGCCCACGCCCCGGACTGGTCGGCCGATGATGATGTGCTGGCGTTGTCCTTCGACGCCAAAGGGGTGGTGATGCGCCCCGACGGGCTCCGCGCGGGCACCGCCAAGGCCGCGGTCAGCCAGAAACTGGCCGGCCGCCGGTCCAAGGGCGAGAAACGCAACCGCAAGCGGATGTGCGAGGTCGCCGCGGTCTTCGACGTGACCGGCAAGCCGCGCACCATCGCCGACATCCTGCCCGAGGACCCCGAAGCGGCCCAAACTGCTACCCCGGCGCCGGTCACCTCCGGCAAGTGGCTGCACGCCAGCGTGACCGACGACGCCGCGGCGGTGATCGCCGCCGGGTTCGCCGAGGCCGACCGCCGCGACCCCGACCACGCTCGGACCTGGATCGCCCTGGTCGACGGCAACACCCACCAGATCGACCGGATCCACGCCGAGGCCAAAACCCGCAAGATCACCTTGCCGGTTGTTGTGGACTTCATCCACGTCATCGAGTACCTCTGGAAGGCCACCTGGTGTTTCCACCCGGAGGGCGACCCGAACGCCGAACGGTGGGTCCGCGCCCAGGCCCGGCAGGTGTTGGCCGGACGGGCCGGCATAGTCGCCGCAGCCATCCGACGCAAGGCCACCTACCACGGCCTGGACCCCGGCAAACGCAAACCCGCCGATGTCGCCGCCGCCTACCTGCTGGCCAAAAAACCGTACCTGGACTACCCGACCGCGCTGGCCAACGGGTGGCCGATCGCCACCGGGGTGATCGAAGGCGCCTGCCGCCACCTGGTCAAAGATCGTATGGACGTCACCGGCGCTCGCTGGGGCCTCGACGGCGCCGAAGCAATCCTCAAACTCCGCACCCTGATCAGCAACGGCGACTTCGACCAGTACTGGACCTGGCACCTGGCCCAGGAACAACAACGCATCCACAACAGCCGCTACCTCGGCGGGGGACTGTACAAATAGCGGCCCTGTCTCACTTTCGGTGGTGACGGAGGGTGGCGGGTGTCGTTGTTCCTATGTGGAGGATGTCAACAGACTTGTACGGACGGTGTTCTCGGGGCTGTCCCCGCTGGTCATCGAGGACGTGACCGACGAGGGTGAGCGGATCGTGGTGCGGGCCCGGACGCCGCGTGACACTGCGGTCTGCCCGAGGTGCGGGGCCTCGTCCGGACGGGTGCACGGCTATCACTGGCGGACGGTCGCCGACGTTCCGGTCGACGGGCGCCGGGTGGTGGTCCGTGTGCGGGTGCGGCGTCTGGTGTGCCCCACGCGCGGCTGCCGCCACACCTTCCGTGAACAGGTTCCCGGGGTGCTGGAGCGATACCAGCGCCGCACAGCCCGTTTGAACAGGCAGGTCAAAGCCGTCGTCAAGGAGTTAGCGGGCCGGGCAGGGTCGCGTCTGCTGGCGATACTCGCCATGGGCCTGTCCCGTCACACGGCTCTACGCGCCCTGCTGTGCATCCCGCTGCCCAATGAGCGGACGCCTCGGGTGATCGGCGTTGACGATTTCGCTCTACGCCGGCGGCACCGCTACGCCACCGTGGTGATCGACGCCGAGACCCATGAGCGGATCGACGTGCTACCCGACCGCACCGCCGACACCCTCGAAGCGTGGTTACGCGCACATCCCGGCGTCGAGGTCGTATGCCGCGACGGCTCGGCGACCTACGCCGAGGCCATTCGCCGCGCCCTGCCCGACGCGGTGCAGGTCGCAGACCGGTGGCACCTGTGGCACAACCTCTGTGAAGCCGCCCTCAGCGAGGTGAAGGCGCACAGTACCTGCTGGGCCCCCGTCCTGGACGCACCCATCTACGACGGCCCCCGCGCGCGGACGACCCAGCAACGCTGGCACCAGGTCCATGACCTGCTCGACCAAGGCGTGGGCCTGCTGGAGTGCGCCCGCCGTCTGCAGTTGGCCCTGAACACCGTCAAGCGCTACGCGCGAGCCGACCGGCCCGAGCGGATGCTCCGCGTCCCCAAATACCGTGCCAGCCTCGTCGACCCCTACCGCGAACACCTACGCAAACGTCGAGCCGAGGACCCCAGCGTCGGCGTCAAGCACCTCTTCGACGAGATCAAGACCCTCGGCTTCACCGGCTGCCTCAACCTCCTGCACAAGTACATCAACCAAGGCCGCGCGGACGCCGACCGCAGCCACATCTCCCCACGCCGCCTCGCCCGGATGATCCTCACCAGACCCGACAACCTCAAACCCGAGCGCCGAGATCTACTGGCACGGCTCACCGCAGCCTGCCCAGAGATGACCCAACTCGCCGCCGCTGTCGGACGCTTCGCCGAGCTCCTGACGCCTCAACCCGCAAACACCGACCGGCTCTCGCACTGGATCCTGCAGGTTCGCACGGTCGATCTACCTCATCTGCACGCCTTCACCCGAGGCCTGGAACGCGACCGCGACGCCGTGAACGCCGCGCTCACGCTCCCCTACAGCAACGGCCCCACCGAAGGCGTCAACACCAAGACCAAACGAATCGCACGTCAAATGCACGGACGAGCAGGCTTCACCCTGCTCCGCCACCGCATCCTCCTCGGATAACAGCACCCACCGTCACCACCGAAAGTGAGACAGGGCCGTTATTTGTACAGTCCCGCCAGCGGGCCCTACCAGCAGATCCTGCATGTCCTCGGCACCGCACCCGCCGGCATGCGCGCCAAAGGCATCTGCCTCGCACTCGGCGTCGAACCCTCACCGAAGAACGTCGAGGGCACCCGCGCGAAGCTGAAACGCATGGTCAACCGCCAGGTCCTCACCGAAGACGAACCCGGAGTATTCACCCTCACCCAGAAACGGACCTAACACTCCGAACCGCCCTCTGATATGCGGTGGTGTGGGAGTAGGCCAGAGCGGTGAGCCTGTGTCGTTCGGCGGCGGTCAAGGTGATCGGACGTGCGTGAGGGACAGGCACCGGCCGGCTTCCATCGAAGATGATCTCGTTCAGGGCCGGTCGAGAATGCCGGTCAGACGTGCCGCAACCCGGCAGGACACGCCGGAGGCGGCAGGATGTGAACCCATGCCGGTCATCCCCGCCAGTATTCATGTTGTCCACAAACACACGATCTTGGTGGGGATGACCTATTCCTGGCGTGAGCAACACGCCGGATTCCTTTGAATTACGAGGCTTCCACAGCTGGAGGGCCATTCAAAACTCGGTCGACGCCCATGGATGTCACGTTGAGTGAGGTTCGAGGGTGCCCGTGACCCGGGTTGACTGTCCGGAGTAGACGCAGCGGCTGGGATCCGATAGATCAGCTTTGTGTGGAAGTTGATCGAGGGTCAGCCGCTGCGCTGTGAAAGTATGACAGGACTCCCGACGGACCGGCTCGCTGACCTGATCGGCCGGGTTCGCGAGATCGTGGGCGATGAGTGGGAGAAGCCGCCGGTCGGGCGTCCGCACGTGTTGCCGCTGGCCACGGCGGTGATCGCGGTGCTGTTCGGACTCCGGCACAACATGCCCGACGAGGTCCTCGGCGAGGTGTTCGGCTGTTCGCAGGCCACGATCACCCGCTATCACCAGATCCTGCAGCCGATCCTGCGCTGGGTCACCCGTCCTGAGGTCGACCAGCGCCTGGAGCAGACCCGCCGTGACGGTGTGCTGGTTGACGGGTTCGTCGCCCCGGTCGGCGAACGCGAGTCCTACCACGGACTGTTCTCCGGCAAGAAACACCTGTCAGGGCAGAACGTGCAGGTCATCGCCAACCTCGATGGCCGCGTCGCCGACGTCGGCGAACCCGTCAACGGCGCCCGCCACGACGCGGCGGCGTTCTTCATCTCCGGCATCGCCGAACGCTGGGCCAGCCACCTCACCGACGGACCAGGCATGATCGGCGACGGCGGCTACCAGGGCACCGGCCCGATCACCCCGCACAAGAAACCACCCGGTGGGGAACTGACCGCCCAGCAAAAGGCGTACAACTACAGCGTCAACCGGCTCCGCGCCGCCGTCGAACGCGCCATCAGTCATCTGAAGAACTGGAAGATCCTCAAGACCGGCTACCACCGGATCATGACCGACTTCCCCGACGTGTTACGCACCGCCACCGCCCTGGAGATCTTCAGAACCGCCGCACCCGGGTTTTGAATGACCCTCCCGGTTACCCCAGGTAGTCGGTCGGTAGCACAACACTCTCTCAGCCGGGCGCGGCCCTCAAGCAGCCACAGGCTTGACGCGCCGTGCTCGTCCTCCAGCTCCCGCGCCCGCTCCTGGGATGGCTTCTCGATTAGGCCAGTCAGGACGAGCTCGGCGCCATCGCGGTGGGAGACCACCACGCCGCGGTGGCCGGCCTCGGCCGGGTGGTAGGGCGCGCGAGCACTGCCGTCTGCCCGGCCGGGACGGCGGCCAGCGCGAGGCTGGGGTGGCCAGAAAGGCCCGCCGGGGCGCGTAGCAGATGTAGTACTAGCACGGTCCGACCATCATCCCGACCAGGGGCTTGTCTTTACGTCCCGAACTTGCGGGGATCCGCCTCACGTGCGGTCTGGGCAAATCAGTACAAAGTATACAAAAAACCCAATTTCTGAAGGGTGCAATTATTGCATATCCCAGATCTGGCCGGTGGCTTCGGTTCGTGTCCTACCCCTGGCCGTCGGGGTCGACGGCGGGCTGTCTTCACCGGTCGACCTGGCTAAGCACCTTCCGCCGATCGGGAAGTTACTGCGGGTGACCAAATGCTTGCCTGTCATGCTGTCCCCGCCTGGATCCCTTGCTACGCAAGGGATCCAGTTTGTCCTTTTTGGCGACAACTGAGGCTTAGTTCATACGAGAAGGCTTCGATGGAGCGTGTAGATGACCCATAGAGTGTGTCGGTAGACGTAAGATCCACGGGTTATGAACTAAGGACTTGATCTTGAGGAGCGCTTCCGCTTAACCCCAAACTCCAGAAAAAGAGCGAGCCTCAAACCCCTGACTGTTTGGCCGCAGGAACAGGGTTTGAGGCTCCACAAGCTCGGAGGTAATCATAGCATCCACCTTCGGGCTGGGTGCAGCATTGTCTTTGAACTTGCGTTCTGCGTGTCGTAGCGACGCCATCTCGCGCCCAGCCTCATTCCTCGTTTCTGCAGCTCAGGCTGCGGTTATTCAGCGGGCACACCGTGGACTTATCTGGTTTGCGGTGGTACTGCGATGATCGCGGTAGGCCCCCATCTGGATCCTGCGCGGGTGGCGGCGCTTGGGTACTGCCCCGACTGCTACACCGCGTCGGATTCGCCGGTGCTTGTGGTGCCTGGCCAGGCGCGCTGCCGGGTGCACATGATCGATCCACAGCGACTGCTAGAGACCACCTCGGCGGGCCAGGTCCGTCTGGTGAGCGGGCCTGGTGGCCACCGGCGACCGGTCTACCCGACCGGGCTGCAGGTGCCGTGCATCTCATGCGCGGCCGCAGGTGTAGACCGACAGGGTTTGCCCCGTGACAACGACGAGTCGGATCCGCTGTGTATCCCGTGCTGGCGCGGCCGCGTCGCCCGCCGAGAGGCCTTCGAGCGTCGCCGCTTGATCGCCGAGCTACGCGAGCGTCTCGACGATGGTGGTGAGCCGGCGAGCTGTGCGGCGTGCGGTGAGCCAGATCCGGTGCCGGCGTGCTGGTTGTGCGGCTACTCGTGGCTGGCCGAGGCCCGCGTGGCCCAAGAGCGCGCCGACGCCGCCGAGGCTGCTCAAGTCGCCGACGAGTTCGCACAGATGACGAAGGTGGCCATAGCGGAACGGCGCGTCGATGAGTTGGCCGAGTGGGTAGATCGGCTACGGGCGGTGATCAACGGCTACCCGACCGGGTCGCGTCTGGCCAGGGCGGTGGAGTTGCTGGCCGACGTGCTGGCTCGGGATGCGACCGCCCGGGCCACCCGTCGCGGGCGGCCCCCAGTAGAGACCCGCCGGGTGTGGGGTGTGCTCGCGGTCGACGCAAACTGGCAGTCGGGCCGGGATGGCATGCCGGGCCGGGCCCGTAGCGCGGAATTGGCCGGCTGTTCGGTGCGGGTGGTAACCGATGCCTGGGCACGTGCAGAGGCCCTGCATTGGGCAACACGGACGTGTCGAGGTCGACGGCTGACTCTTGCAGAGCGGATCACCACGGGCCGCACCCGGGATCGAACGATGTTCGACCTAGCGCCTCTTCATCGGAGCGACATAGCCGGCCGCGCTCCTTATGTGCCAGTAGCCCTCGCGGTCCTGGCCGATCTGGCGGAGCATGCTGCCACGTTGCTGGCCAACGCTGAGGCCCACCTCGACGCTACCCGCGCCCAAGCGGACAGCTGGACTGAACGGCCAGAAGTCCTGCGGCGAGCTCGGATGCGCGCTGCAGTAGCCAGCAGCGTCGAGCGGACCCGAGACATGATCCGGAACTCAGGCTCGACCCTAGACATCCATGGGAATTTCCGCTCCCCCCACACAGTGTTCTCAATGTTGAGTGTTTACTCCTGCTTGTCTTGGGGTTTCGGATTCTCCCCAGGCAACATGTCTCGCTCGAACAGAGCTACCAACCGGCGCAAGCGCCGGAGAGACCAGGACGGCGCTTCGCGCTCACCAACGAACAGACTCGATGATCATGCGCAAGTTGAGTCACGACCTCTAAAGCGTCCTAGGGTGATTTCGTCGATATCTAACCGTACGGCCTATAGACGTCCACCATGGACAGACTGGGCTTTCGAGCTCGCGCGTGCGCTACAGAACCGGTGGTGCTGGCTAACCGAGGTGCCAATCATGCGGCTAGCCGCCACGCTCGGTCCTCGGCTCGGGCCGGCTTGGACCGAGGCCACTGCCGATGCCCTGACCGATTTTGTGCAGCGGGCGCGGCCGGTACCGGTGCTCACCGATCCGCATACACCGTTGGGCTACCTGCGCCGAATCCTAGACGAGGCGCTAACCAGCGGCGAGCAGCCGCCGTACCCAGCTGCTTTAGCCGATGCCCATCAGCGGGATCAGGAGGCAGCCCAGCGGTCACTGGCCGCGACACAGGCCGCCGTCGACCGTGCTCGCCTAGCCACTATCCGCGCCGAGTGGAACGCCCGGGAGCAGGCCGCACAAGCCGAACGCGCCGGCTGCAGATCAGCTCGGTCCGCCGCCCTCGCCGCCGCGCGAGGTGACCACATCACCGCTACCGCCGACTGGCCGGCGGTCTCTCAGCCGGGCGCCGGTCTCCCAGGGCGATTGCGTAGTCGGCCAGCGGGCCGTTGACCAGGAGTTTCGGGACGAGCTCGGCCTCTGCTTGTCGTTTAACCTGCCGGGTCTGTCGATGTGACCCTGGTCGATCATGGGGGCAGCCCTTGCGTGATCATGGTTCTTGCGAAGGAGCCATGACTCACAACAAGGGCTGCGGTGATCAGTGTGAACGATGCCGGTCGGCGTGCCGCGTTCGGGGAGTTGTCGGAGTTCCAGCAGGAGTTCTACCGGTCTCTGCGCCGCCGGGCGGACGCGTTGTTCGAGCTCACGGATTCGGTGTTGTGCACCGACGGGCCGGTCACCAGCTTGGTCGGGTTGTCACTGGCGGCGGAGCATCGTCGCGGTCACGGCGCGTTGTACGACGCGGTGAACAGCGGCGTTGTCGAGGTGGACCGGTTGCGGCGGGCGCTGGTCGGGCTGCCGTTGCCACGTGACCGCGACGGCCGGATCGTGCTGACGGTCGATGTCAGCCCGTGGTTGCGGCCCGACGCCGCGACCGCGGAGGCGCGCTCGTTCTGTCACGTGTACGGCCGTGGCCGTAACGCCGCGCAGATGATCCCGGGCTGGGCGTACTCGTTTGTCGCCGCGCTGGAGACTGGGCGTTCGTCCTGGACCGCGGTGCTGGATGCGGTGCGGATAGGGCCGATCGAGGATGCCACCGAGGTGACCGCCGGGCAGGTTCGGGAGGTCGTCAACCGGCTTCGTGAGCACGGGCGGTGGTGTGACGGCGACCCGAGGGTGCTGATCGTGTTCGACGCCGGCTACGACGTGACCCGTCTGGCCTGGCTGCTGCGCGACCTGCCTGTGGATCTCGTGGGGCGGCTGCGTTCGGACCGGGTGCTCTACCTACCCGCCGCGGCTTCGGCGCCGGGGCGGGTCGGACGCCCGGCCCGGCACGGCGAGGTCCTCGACCTCGACCAACCGGAAGATCATCCGGACCCTGCCGTGGCCACGGTCACCGAGACCCTCCGCTACGGTACGGCGTTCGCCGACGCATGGGACCGAACCCACCCGAGGCTGACCCGCCGTGGCGGGTGGGCTGAGCATGCGGGACCGCTACCGATCATCGAGGGCACCGTCATCCGGCTGTGCGTGGACCGGCTGCCCGGTGACCGCAATCCGAAACCGGTGTGGTTGTGGGCCTGCGCGACCGGGCTGAGCGCGTCGGAGGTGCACCGAATCTGGCAGGCGCACCTGCGTCGTTTCGATGTGGAGCACACGTTCAGGCTGTTCAAGCAGACCCTCGGATGGACCCGGCCCCGGCTGCGGGATCCGCGAGCCGCCGACCGGTGGACCTGGCTGATCATCGCCCTCATCGCCCACGATCTCGCGAACCCGGCCGATCAGGTCAGCGAGCCGGTCCGTCGGGAGTCCTGTCATACTTTCACAGCGCAGCGGCTGACCCTCGATCAACTTCCACACAAAGCTGATCTATCGGATCCCAGCCGCTGCGTCTACTCCGGACAGTCAACCCGGGTCACGGGCACCCTCGAACCTCACTCAACGTGACATCCATGGGTGTCGACCGAGTTTTGAATGGCCCTCCAGGTTTGCATGCATGCATGCATGCATGCATGCATTAGCTTTTTGGTGCGTACATGCTATTTTTATCACCCGTGTCCACGGAAGTGTGATTGAGGTTCGCGCTACTGATTGGCTAGGGCTGAACGACCATAATCAAATGAGGCGCCGGTCACATCCAGGTTTGGCCCGAGCAGGCGGTATCCACTTCGCGCAGCAGGCGCGGGGACACACACCGCTCTCCCTCTATCTTTTCTTAGGAGGATTCTAATAGCTATCCATACCCCCTCGTCGCCAGTACAAATTTTGGCGGCACCGCCCTCCTACCACCATCCTCGCAGTGGCGGCGCTACTCTGCCCGACCTCCTAGCGTGCCCACACATGTCCCCTAACGGGTTACTAGCAGAACTTCACCAACGGTGCGGCCGCGTTCAGAAACTGCGTGACATTCTACCACAGTACGACATCATCGCAGTGGCGTTCGCAAATCCAACCCTGACTCCCCAGTGAGATAGTTTTCAACCTTGACCCGCCATCGGATACGAATCGGGCGACGAGTTCAATACAGATATTGACACGAAGTAGAGCGACGGGAAGTCTGTAATCGGGTGGGCGACTCAAGGAGGGGGAACTGTCTGTCAAATCTTGGTCGTCGCCATGAAATAATCTGTTCAGCTTGACCAGTGGCTTGATTTGCTTTGCAGGTCTTCTGGAAAAACTATTCGACTTCCGGCACGCATTACTCTTACAGGCTTGCACGTCGTACAAACTGCAAAGCATAGGGGCTTGTTTCTGTAGCAGTAGCCAAGCATCCGGCTACTACATCAGCGAAGGCGCACCAACATGAGCGATTCACGGATCGGGATTTCTCTGATTCTTCTGTTGGTGGTGACGTGCCAGATAACCGCGTCCCGTCTGCGTATTCCCGCGATCATATTGCTGTTGCCGGCAGGGCTCTTAGCCGGTGCGGTCGGTCTAATCAACCCATCCGAGACATTCGGTCCCATTTTTCGGCCCCTGGTGAGCATAGGGATCGCCGTTGTCGTCTTCGAAGCCGCACTCGACCTCGACTTTACCCAGCTAAAGGGAATTGATCGGCAGATAACGCGACGCCTTCTCGTGTGGGGCGTGCCAATCACCTGGGCCGGCGCTGGCCTCCTCGCGTCGACTTTGCTCGGGCTACCGGCGAAGGCTGCCATCATGCTCGGCGCTATTCTCATCGTGTCGGGTCCCACGGTCGTAAATCCCCTACTAGAGTTTGCCCGCCCCAACGCGACCCTGATGTCAATCTTGCGCTGGGAGAGTACTACTCTTGACCCGATCGGTGCACTGATCGGGGTACTAGTCTTCCACGCACTGCTGGCCAGCGAGTATGACCACCCGGTTCGCTTCGCGCTCGAATTTGCCTTTGACGTTATCGTGGGAATATCAGCCGGGATACTCGGTGCCGCCTTACTCTGGCTCGTTTTCCGTAGCATTGAGCTATCGAATTCGACCCGCGCGGTCACCACTATCGCCGTGGTCGTGGCCGACACGGCATTCTGCAACGTGTTGCGCCAGGAAACGGGTCTGACTGCTGCGCTTACCATAGGAATCGCTTTGGCTAGCCTACCAGGTCTCAAAGTTCCGATCACTGAGCAAGTGCGGCGGGCCATCGGCGAAATGATTATCGGGATGTTGTTCATTGCGATCTCCGCCGGTGTATCCCTGTACTCGCTACGTACGCTCTTCTGGCCATCCTTGGGAATAGCCGCCGGTCTGATGGTAATCATCCGACCTGCCGTCGCAGCACTGGCCACCGCCCGCACAACCTTAACTTATCGAGAGCGGATCGTCATCGCGTCAATGTATCCGCGCGGCATCGTAGCCGCATTCACCGCCACCGCCTTCTCCTCACGCCTAACGACGAAAGGTCTCGCCGGCGCTGAGGACCTCCTACCTACCACGTTCCTGGTCATCGCTGTGACCGTCACCGGATACGGGTTCACGGCCCAGCCGCTAATGCGATGGCTCGGGCATCGATAGCCTAACTTGATCTTTAACCTGTTCGGCGTGGGCAGGGGCTGCTGCAGGGCCCCGGAGTAGTCCGCGAATGTCCCTTTTGGCCTGAACTTGTCCTGAGGGACGTGACCGGATGAGGAGCGAGCACGACACCTGTGGATCATGAAGTTGTCTACGCTTCAAGACTCACCAAGGGTGTCGTGCTCGCTGTGTCATCATCGCTCATCGCCGGGGCGGAAGGTGTCAACCTTTTTGGGGCGGTCGGTTCAGGGGTTCGTTGACTGAGTCGTGGTGTCCTCGGGCTTGTTGATCCACGCGGTGGTGGGCAGGGCGGGTGGTTGCGGGATGCCGCGGACGAATCGTTCGGGGTTGCGGGTGTAGGCGGCGGTCAGGACGTCGGCGCGGACATCGCGGACCTGCCGGGCGTGGCCGTGGTGGACGTCGTGTGGGGTGTGCCAGCCGATGCCGGAGTGCCGGTGGATGGTGTTGTACCAGGTGAAGAAGGCGCGGCAGTGAGCTCGGGCGTCCTGGACGCTGCCGAAGCGGTCGGGGAAGTCGGGCCGGTACTTCAGGGTCTTGAACTGGGCCTCGGAGAACGGGTTGTCGTTGCTGCACCTGGGCCGGGAGTGGGACTTGGTCACGCCGAGGTCGGCCATCATCTGCGCGACCGTCTTGGACGCCATTGAGGTGCCGCGGTCGGCGTGGATGGTCAACTGCTCACGCGCGACGCCCTGCTTGGTGATCGCGTCGGACAGCAGCCGTTCGGCCAGGGCGGCGGAAAACCGACCGTGACCAGCAGCAACACGACAATGCAATAGCCCTGGGGTTCGGGGTGTCCAAGGCCACCGCGCACCGCCGGTTCGTCGCCTGGACCCCGGGCGGGTCTGTGGCACAGGTTGCACGTGGCCGCCCTTGACCAGCTCGGCGCCAACGGGTTGATCGACTGGTCCCGGGCCCCCCACCGCTGACGCGGCGTCGGTGCGGGCGAAAAAGGGGGCGGCCTGACCGGCCCGAGCCCGGTCGACCGGGCTCGGGCCGGCAGCAAGATCCACGCCCTGTCCGACCGTAACGGGCTGCCCCTGTCCGTCGAGGTGTCCGCCGCGAACACGCACGACAACCTGCGTTCCGCAAGATCACGTCGATATAGTCGGTTGGCGGGGATGAAGGTCCTGGTCGCGGGGTTGCAGCCTGGTGGAAATGACGGAAAGCCCTAGCCTGGGTGATTCACCGTGATCGCCGAGGTGTGCTGTTCGTCGGCGTGTAGATGAGCGGAAGTGCCTGCCCTGCAAGGGAAACTTGTGATTATGACATCTACAGGTTTCTCTTTGAGGGAGGCACTTCCGAGGTGGAGCTTACGGCGTGGTCGCGGGATCTGCGGGTCACCGCGGGTGGTTCGGGTGTGGTGTCGCACGTCGGTGCGGCGTTGCTGCGGTTGCTGGCGGATCGGGCCGGGTTGAAACCCACTGGCACTGTTACCCATCCCTCTGACATGCGGTTCGCATGAAAGTAGAGTATACGAGTGGATTCCCTTAGAGGCGGGCGGGTAGTGCACACTTTAACCTGGCCTACCGGAACACTGACATATTCTCTAAAACGCGACGGAGTGCGCCACAACTGAAGTAGATCCCGAGGGGTGAATCATGGTTGGCGAGTACATCACATCAGCGAATCTCCGGCGGTATTTCGCGGAGTTTCTTGGCACCTTGCTGCTAGTCTTCTTCGGGGTTGGTAGCGTAATAGCAGCCCGAAGAGAAAGCGGGGTCATTGTAATCGCCTTAACGTTCGGCTTTACCCTAGTAAGCCTGGTGTACCTTCTTGGCCCGATTTCCGGCTGCCACGTAAACCCAGCGGTCACGCTAGGTGTGCTAATTGCTGGTCGAATCCGGACACTTGAAGCGCTTTTCTACGGCGCCGCGCAGCTCGCTGGTTCGGCCACTGCAGCCTTGATGCTCTGGATTCTAGTTAAATGGGGTAACGTAAAAGATCAGAGCGGCGCGTTCGGTACCAACGGATACGGAAATGAAATAAACATGGCCGGCGCACTCCTATTGGAGACGACGCTCACCTTCTTGCTAGTCTTCGTTGTTCTAACCGTTACCGCACAAGGTAGAGATACGACTATTTCGGGGGTCGTGATTGGCATCACTCTTGCCGCCTGCAACTTGGTCGGGGTCGCGCTTGATGGAGCCTCGGTCAACCCTGCTCGGTCCTTCGGACCTGCAATCTTTGAAGGCGGAGACGCGCTTTCGCAACTTTGGTTATTCTTCGTCGCACCAATGTTTGGCGGGGGGCTGGCTAGCGCGCTTTCGCGAGCCATTTCAGGTTTCGCAAAGAAACAGTAAGGCCGCCAATCATTGAGCCCTTCCGGGTAAGGCTCTGATTACGGGGCGCGATGTTCGAGGTGCCCGAGATATACGGGAAACGCCTGATGGGCCGGGATGAGCCAGTGAAGGCGCGGAACGCCGGTACGAAGTGTTCCTCTCACAGACCACTCACTCCGGAGTTCCGCGCCGCCCATGAGTATCACCTATACCGCCACGTTGCCGGTACGCGACAAGACCGTGCTTTACCTCTCTGGACTGCTGCACGCCGAACGTCTCCGGCGCGGTACCCGGCAAGGGCGGCGGGCGCTGACCTGCTTCCGGCAGGCTGTGCTGGTCCTGCGCTGGCTGCTCGACGGCACCCGGATGAGCCAGCTGGCCCGCGACAACACGATCAGCCTGTCCACCGGCTACGACAACCTGCACGAGGCCATCGCGGTCCTGGCTGCCCAGGCTCCCGGCCTGCACGGCGTGCTGCTGGCCGCGAAGGCCGCCGGCTACGACTACGTCCTGCTCGACGGAACCCTGATCGAGACTGATCGGATCGCCACCCCGGGACCCACGCCGGGCGTCGACCTGTGGTGGTCGAAGAAGCACAAGAACCACGGCGGCAACATCCAGGTCCTGACCGCACCGGATGGCTGGCCGCTATGGACCTCCCCTGTACGCCCCGGCCGGGAACACGACACCAGCTGCCTGCGTGCTCACCCCGGCCTGCTGTCCACCCTCGCCGAGATCCGCGAGAATGTCCGGACTCTGGCCGACCTCGGCTACGAAGGCGAAGCCGACACCATCGCCGTCGCGTTCAAAACGCCCAAGAACGGCCAGCTCACCGACCTGCAGCAGACGTTCAACCGTGCCCACAACCGGCTTCGCGCTGTCGGCGAGCGCGGCAACAGCCTGCTCAAGACCACGTTCAAAGCCTTGCGCAACGTCAGCCTGTGCCCGTGGAAGATCGGGAACATCGTCGCCGGAGCCCTGACCATCCTCCACATCGAGCACGACCGAACCACCTGAAACGGGCACTACACACAGTCGCGGACCGTTACCCGTAAAGGCTCATTGAGCTGCCTCCCAGAGGGAGTGTCAAGTTAACGGCTGATCTTGGTTGTTGAGGTGGTCAGTTGTTGGCCGGGGTGAGCCGGCCTTCGAAGGCGATCTGGAAGGCGTTCAGTGGTGCTTTCCAGCGTATGGTCCAGCGTCGGCGGCCGGCTCCGGTCGGGTCGAGGCTCATCAAGGCCATGTAGACGCACTTGAGTGCGGCCTGCTCGTTCGGGAAGTGGCCACGAGCTCGCACGGCCCTGCGGATACGGGCGTTGACGGACTCGATCGCGTTCGTGGAGCAGATGACCTTGCGGATCTCCACGTCGAAGGCGAGGAACGGCACGAACTCCGCCCACGCGTTCTCCCACAGCTTCACGATCGCCGGATACTTACGGCCCCACGCCTCGGCGAACTCGAGGAACCGCTCGGTGGCGGCGTCCTCGGTCGCCGCGGTGTAGACCGGCCGCAGCGCTTTGGCGATCTTGTCCCAGTCCTGCCGGGCGGCGTAGCGGAACGAGTTGCGCAGCAGGTGCACCACACACGTCTGCACGATCGTGCGCGGCCACACCGTCTCCACCGTCTCCGGCAGTCCCTTGAGCCCGTCACAGACCAGCATCAGCACGTCGGCCACGCCGCGGTTCTTCAACTCGGTGAGCACGTGCAGCCAGTACTTGGCGCCCTCGCCGCCGTCACCGGCCCAGATACCGAGGATGTCGCGGTGGCCGTCGACGGTGACCGCCATCGCGAGGTAGATCGGCCGGTTCGCGACCTGACCGTCCCTGATCTTGACGTTGATGGCGTCGATGAACACGACCGGGTAGACCCGGTCCAGGGGCCGGTTCTGCCACTCGGCCATGCCGTCCATGACCTTGTCGGTGATCGTGGAGATGGTCTGCTTCGACACCTCAGCGCCGTAGACCTCAGCCAGGTGCGCGGCGATCTCGCCGTGGGTCAGGCCCTTGGCCGACAGCGACAGGACCATGTCGTCGACGCCGGTCAGACGCCGCTGCCGCTTACGCACGATCTGCGGCTCGAACGTCCCGGCGGCGTCGCGTGGGACCCGCACCTCGACCGGCCCGACGTCGGTGAGCACCGTCTTGGTCCGGCTGCCGTTACGGGTGTTCCCGCTACCCCGACCCGCCGGGTCGTGCTTGTCGTAGCCGACGTGGTCGGTGATCTCCCCATCCAACGCCGACTCGAGGACCCGCTTCGTCAGCTGCTGCAGCAGCCCACCCTCGCCGGTCAGCTTCAACCCGTCACCACGAGCCCGATCGACCAGCATCGCGATCAACTGCTCATCCGTGACCGCACCCACCGGCTCCACGGCCGGCTGTCCCACGGTGGTCTCGGTCGTCATCTGGCGTCTCTCCCTTGATCGGTCGATCAGCCGTTATTTGTACAGTCCCTCGCAGGAAACTGATGGCCCGACCGGAGCATCGCCGTGCTGTCTTACTCGCCACGATCCCGCTGTCCAGTCGAATCCCTGAACCGTCTCTCCGACCATGTCCGTAACCCCATCTAGGGGTAGATTGCAAGCAATAAATAAAGCATCAAAGAATTGATGATGTAATACGATTGTATCGATAGCCCCTTTCGGGTGAAAGGGGCTAAGCTTCATATTCGACTCCAAGCGAATCGGATATCTTTCACAAAGAATGGTCCACAACAGCTATTAATGCGTTGCTACAAAGGAGTGCGCTCATGGCGAATCCGAACCCCGTACCTCCACTCAAGGATATCGTGGATGGCTGCATAGAACACCTTATGTCTACAGACAAATATCAGGAAGATCAGTCGCCGAACATAACGCTGGCAGCCACTGTTGCGAATGAGCTGGTGATCAGTATGGTCAACGGGATGTCAGGGAAACACTGGTATGCCAAAGAGGCCAAGAAATACCTTAACGAGGAGGAGCGGGATGAAACTCTTTACGCGGCGCAGAAGTTCAATGGTCCAAGCAATCATGCAGAAATGTGCATTCTTTGCGTCTGCCATGACGACAATGATCCAATCTCATACATCAGATGCACTGCCAATAATTGCGACGCATGCCACGAAACGCTACGTTGGGCCGGCGTGACGACGCAGAATGGAAAAAATGGTAACCAAGGAGGCGGGAAAAGTCAGACCGGTTGGGTGCATCCGATATTTCCACTCTCGATCGGAACGCAGATATTCAGTGATGTCCCCTGGGCAGACCAGGTGGAGGCTCTGAAAGATGAAGTGCATGATGTGGTTAACTACCAATCAGGTGCTAACCTAACACTTCCGGGTGGCAATTCGAAAAAGGATACGACTATATCGCAAGACAAGTTGAAGGTTCTTTTTGGTACGCCGGGATCTTCATCCCAAGAGGTAACTCAAGCTAATGAGGACGACGAATAACATGGTAACCATTCAGCAGGTTCTTAATCGCCTGGCTTGATCTTGTTGGTGGTTCAGGGCCCCGGAGTAGTCCGGGAATGTCCGCTTGATCATGGGATGCCGTGGAGGTTGAGGGCGGGCTGTGGGCGTGGTGTGGGCGTGGTGTGGGCGCGGCGGGCGCTGGCGGTGTTGATCCAGCCGGTGAGGCGGAAGGTGCCGCGGATGATGTCGCGGCAGGGCTATTGCATTGTCGTGTTGCTGCTGGTCACGGTCGGTTTTCCGGTAGTCACGGCGTCGATGAGCTCGTGTGGGCGGTGACTGGCCCGGCGAGTTGCTTCGGCGATGTTGGTGGCGCCGTCGGTGTGGTGGTATCCGATTGCGGTGTTACGGAGGGTGGCGAACACGGCAGGACCGTTGTGGGTCCTGGCCTGGTGGGCGTCTTCACGTAGCGTGACGTCTCGGACGTGATGTAGGCGGTTCTCGATATGCCATTCAGAGCGCGCCCAGGTGCCGAGGTCGGCGGGTTGGGCCTGGTCGGCGGGCAGCGAGATAGTCAGGTACTCCGTTTCGCGAGTGGTCTTGCCCTTGATCGTGCGGGTCCGGGTGATCCGGACGGCCTGTTCGGCGTTGGGAAAGCCCAGCCCGCCGGGGGTCTTGACGGTGAGTGCCTTGACGGTGCGGGTCTCTTTGCGGCCGTGACCGGTCTCGCGGGTCTGTGCCCCGACCGGGACCTGCGCCCAGGGCAGGGCCTTGAGCTGGGCGAACAGCTTGGGTTGGTTGGCCTTGATCGGGACCATCAGATGAGCGTCGGCGGAGGCGAGCAGATCGGCGTGCCCGGTCTGGGCGTGCAGCGCGTCGGCGACGACCAGGACGTCCTTCAGGGATCCCAGCACGGCCGCAACCAGGCGTAGTAGTGGGGTGAACGCCGGGATTTCGTTCGACTTCGCCGTGATCTGAACCTGGGCGAGCACGATCCCGGTGCTGGTGTCGTAGGCCGAGAGCAGATGCACCTGCCGCCCGTCGGCGAGGCGGGCACCCCGGGCGACCTTCCCGTCGATGGCGATGACGAGTCGCCCCCGGCGCCCGCCGATCACGACCGGCCCGGCCCGCTCCCGCAACCAACACGCGAGGACCTGCGACAACACCTCGGCGTCGAGCCGGATCAGCAGCCGCCACACCGTCGTCGCGGCCGGTACCCGGCCGTCGAACCCGAGCCGGGTCCACACCGACTCGTCCTGGAAGCGCATCCAGTCCGCGACCGCGGCGAACGTGCACGCCCCGGCGAGTACCGCGCACACCGCCGCCGCCAGGACACTGACCAGCGGATACCGCCGGCCCCGCGGATCGCGCGGGTCGTTGATGACCGCCAACGCCACGAACAAGCTGCGGCGGTCACTGTCACGGTCGCTACCGGTGACCACAACCGGTGACGGCAGGCTGGGGGGTCGGTGCGGCAGCACGATCTCGGTCAGTGATGATGACATCAGCGGGTACGGTCCTGTTCTCGATCACGGTTGTCTTCGCAAACACCATGATCACCAACGGGCCGTACCCGTCCCACATGGACCCCGGACCTCGCCGAACCCCCTGCGAAACCCCAGTTCAACCGCCCTTTGATCGACTACGCAACAGCCCTGGATGTCGCGGAGGGTGGGCCGCGACTGCTCTGGCGATGCAGAACCGCGGCACCTGCTTCCAGGGCAGGCGCCGCAGCTGCGCGGCGAGTGTGGGCTGATTGTCTTTGACGGTGAACAGGTAGTGGGCGTGGCGCTGCTGCACGAGGTAGACGGCGTGGGCGCGTTGGGCGTGCATGGCATCCGCGGTGATCACCGTGTCGGTCAGGTCGGCCGCGGCGATCTGGTCCAGCAGGGGCGCGAACTCACCGATTTCGTTGGTCTTCGCGGTGATCTCGCGGGCGGCGAGGGTGACCGCGTCGGTATGACGCACGGCGGACAGGATGAACACGCGACTGCCGTCGGGCCGTTTGGCCCCGCGTAGACATTTACCGTCCACCGCGACGGCGGCGCGGCGCGGCCGGTCAGCGGGGGCGGCACGGTGAGCGCGACGCTGTTCCCGCTCGGGCACACCATCCGGAGTCACCGCGGCGGTCGCGGACCGGGCCAGCGCGGCCAGGTGCCCGTACCCGACGCCGGTCAGCACGCCCGGATCAACCCTGGCGTAGGCGTCACGCAGGGTCCGCTCGTCAGGAACCCGGTACCGGCCGGTCAACGGGTTGAACGGGCAACCCAGCCGGGCCAGTTCCCGCTGTTCACAGCGTCGGACCCACTCCGCGATCGCGGTCAGCGAGTTGTGGCCGGCCGCGCTCATCGCGCACACCCCGATCGCCAGCAACGTCGCCAACCGGTACCGCACACCACGAGGATCACGAGGGTCGGCGACCTGCGCCAACCGGTCCAGCAAGCCCGCAGACGGTGAATCGGCACCGATGGCGGCAGCCGCGGCGTGCCCCGCCCCGGCGATGAGCGATGATGACACAGCGAGCACGACACCCTTGGTGAGTCTTGAAGCGTAGACAACTTCATGATCCACAGGTGTCGTGCTCGCTCCTCATCCGGTCACGTCCCTCAGGACAACGTCAGGCCAAAAGGGACATTCGCGGACTACTCCGGGGCCCTGGGCTTGAATGTTGGCGCCGAAGTCGCGGTGCTTTCCGGAATACCCAGGCGTCGATGGTCTCGCCCCTGACCGACAGGGTGGTTTCGGTGAGCCGGTCGCAGTCGAACAGCTTGCCGTCGAGGATGACGTACGACCAGCCGTCGTCGGCGACGCGGCGTAGCCGGTGTGCAGGTCGGTTGCCTGGGCGGCGAGCACGGCGACGCCTTCGTCGCGGTAGCGGTACGCCGTGGCCCGGGAGATGCCGAAACCGGCGGCCAGCAGGGTCAGGTCCTCGGCTTTGCGGAACCAGACGAGCACGAGAAGTGCCTGGTAGAAGCAGGTCAAGGCGCGGGTGTCGCGCCGGGTTCCCCTGGCTCGGCGTTCGGCGGCGAGTAGCCGGCCGAGGTACTGCACGAGTTCCCTGGGCACGTCGATCGTGGCACGATATGCGATCACGCGGAGTCCTCACCGTGTAGGTGATCTTGTGGTGAGAACTACCTACCGAGGACTCCGCGCCCCGTTCCAGTACCGTCCAATCTCAGCACCTTCGCCCGTGTCGCACCAATCAACACATTTGCGTCGCTGAGATCAGCTCACTATCGCTACCTGTAACTAGCGTTCCGCGCGCAACGTGGTCTGTAGCGTGCGCCCGGGAAGGTCAGAACCCCGGCGGCGTACCCAGCGGGGCAGGGGCGACCGGGGTCTTCGAGCGGAGCTTACCGTTTGAGTCGGCACAGACGCGTCGAGGCACGTCAGGCGGAGTTGAGGCCCCGTCCTGATCGGTGGGTGCGCTTCGGCAGCCGGGACGGGCAGTAGAATGACAGTGAACGCTCTGGGCGTCCTCGGGCCACCAGAGTTCTGGTTCTAACCTTGGGTGGCGCTCACCGGTTCGGTGGGCGCCACTTCAGTTGCTCTGCCCTTTCCCGCACGTCCGGCGTGACGGCCCCTACGCTGTGCCCTGGCATCCTTTACATCCCGAGTGATGGCCCGCCACGGTCGATGTTCGGTCCACGGTGGGTGGTCGCGGTTGGGTTGTGGACTGCTGCGGTGCTCGGCTGCCTGCTGTTTGGCGCGGATGGCGCGTTCGCGGGTTTGTTCGGTCTGCCGGCCGAGGTCTTCCACGCGGGCGAGTATCGGGTCAAGGCGTTCACGCAGTGTGGTTTCGGCGCGGAGCCCGGCGGCGCGGCGCAGCAGGGCCTCGGGCGACTGCCGTTGTTGAGGGAACGATTCGGCTGCCAGGGTCCCCGCGGTGCGTGGCGGCTTCTCGTCGACGCGTATCGCTTCCGCCGCCCGGGCGGGCCAGTGGCGCTGCAGCTCGGTCAACTGTTGCGCGGCGTTCGGGGCGCGGCGTGCCAGTTGCTCGTGTGGGTACGCGGCCGCGCGGGCCTGCCCGGCGTCGTGGTCGGCCCGCACGGCGACGTCGACGAGTTGCCGTACCTGCCGGGCCACCTCGTCGGCGCGGGGGCGCAGCAGTTTCGCCAGCCGGCTACGGGCGTGCTCGGAGTGTTCCAGGGCGCGGATCTCGGCGCGGGCCTGCCGTGCGGTGTCCTCGTGTGCTCGGGCGGCCTGTAGGTGCTGCTCGGCCTGGCGGGCCGCGTCGACCGCGGCGGCCAGTCGCTCGCGCTGCTGGTCGAGTTCACGCATGGCCGGGCCACGCCCGGCGCGGGCCTCGGCGAGGCGGGCCTGCTCGGCGCGCTGCCGTCGGGCGTGGGCGGCCGTGATGCGGGCCGCGGCCTGTTCCGCGTGGGTGATCTCGTCGGCGAGCTGCCCGGTCGGCACCCTGCCGTAGGGGCGCCGCTGCCACGGCACGTAAGCGTCGGCGGCGCCGGCCGGGACGTGTCCGCCGCGGCCGGCGGCGGCCGGGCGTTGGCGGCGGGTGGTCTGCGCGCGCACGGCGTCCAGGCCGTCGCGCAGCTGCTCGCGGGTGAACCGGCCGGACGGCTCATCGCCGGCGGCGATGGCGCGTAGCTCGGCTATGACCTCGCGGCGGGTCTGCTCGTCAGCCGCGCGCCGCCCGGCCGGGTCCAGCCGGATCCGCTGCAGCCGTTCGCGCAGCAGATCCCGCTCGGTCGGCTGACGCAGCCGTTCGTCGTCGAGGGCGTCGACGCGGGCGGCGAGGGCGTCGACGTCGGTGACCGGGTCGCGTCGCGGCGCCGTCTGCGGCTCGGCCGGCTCGGCGTGTGGGTCCGCGCGGCGGGGCACGATCGGCTCCGGCGCCTCGCCGAGTTCGGCGAGCACGATGCCGTCCGGCTGGTCGTTGTGCACGCTGGCGGTGTAGGCGTCGACGGCCCGCTGCCGGGCCTCGGCCTCACCGGCCGGGATACCAAGCCGGGCCCGGTCCGCGTCGGTTTCCAGCCCGTCGAGGGCTAGCCACAGGTCGGCGCGGTGCCGGTCGCGGGACATGGCCGGGTAGAGCACGTGGGCGTCCATGCCGTTGCCGTAGACGAGGGCCTGGTCGCTGGTGAGGCCCTGGGCTTTGGCGGCGGTGATGGCGTAGGCGAGTTGCAGCCCGCCGCGCTTCACGTAGCCGGCCGGGACGGTGACGTGGGTGAGGACCGGCCCATCCGGGCCGATGCCGCGGCGTTCGATGGTGACCCGGCCGGCGTCGTCGATGCTGGTCACGATGCCGCGTTGTCCGTTGAGCACGCCCAGGGCACGGTTGTTCGTGCGGGTCATCACCTGGTCGCCGACGTGCAGCCTCAGGGCCGCGCCGGTCGCCACGGCGTACCGGGTGGCCTGGTCGAGTTCACCGGCGGCCAGGCGGTGCTGCTGGGCCAGGTGGTTGAGGGCGTCGACGTCGGCGTTGGTGTGCGCGAGCATCAGCAGCCGGTCGATCCGCTCGTGCGGGTCGGCCCATGCGGTACGCGCGGTCGCCCACCGCGCCAGTATCGCGGTGTGCGCCTCGGCCGGCGTCGCGGTGACGTGGACGCGGCTGGAGTCGGCCCACGTCTGCAGCGCGGCACGACGCTCGTCGGCCCGCCATGTTGCCAGCGCCTCGCGTTCGACGACGTCGCGTTGGCGGCGGTTCTCCGTCAGCTCCAGCCCACCGAGCATGGTGTGCACGGCGGCGAACACCCCGCCGACGCCGACAGCCCGGCCGAGGGCGCGGCGGGGCTGTTGGCCGAGATCAAGGCCGATCCGGGGCGGCCGGGGCTGGAGACGTTCCTGGACGAGGTCGCGAAGCTGCGTCGGGTCCGTAGTCTCGGGTTGCCGGCGGACCTGTTCGCCGACGTGGCCGAGCGGCGGGTGACGTTGTGGCGCAACCGGGCGGCCATCGCGGCGCCGTCGGCGATGCGCCGTGACAACGCCGACCAGGTGCGCCAGACCCTGTTGGCGGCGTTGTGCTGGCGGCGGCAGACCGAGCTGACCGACTCGCTGGTGGACCTGTTCATCACCCTGGTGCGGACGATCAACACCCGGGCGGTGAACAAGGTCAACAAGACGGTGGAGGCGGAGATCCGCCGTGTTCTGGGCAAGGAGGGCATCCTGTTCAAGGTCGCCGAGGCCGCTGTGGAGCATCCCGACGCGACCGTGCGGGAGGCGGTCTATCCGGCGGTGGACGGCGGGGAGCAGACGTTGCGGGCGCTGGTCGCCGAGGCGAAGGCGAACAAGAACGCGATGAAGGCGAAGGTCCGTACCGTGTTGGAGTCGTCGTACTCCAACTACTACCGGCGGATGCTGCCGCAGGTGCTGTCCAGCATGGAGTTCCGGTGCAACAACACCGCGTACCGGCCGGTGATGGACGCCCTGGACCTGCTGCGCCGCTACGCCGACCGGCCGAAGGTGCCCTACGACGCGGCCGAGGTCATCCCGATCGACGGGGTGGTGCCCGCCGACTGGCGGGAGGCGATCTACAACAAGTCCGGCAAGATCATCCGCACCTCGTACGAGTTGTGCGTGCTCAGCGCCCTGTCGGCGGCCCGCCGTGAACTCCAACGCCTGCACGTCGGCACGTTCACCGGCCCCACCGGCACGTTCCAGCAGGTCACCAGCCTGACCAAGCCCCAGCGAGACCTGCTCGCCAAGCTCGGCATCCCCCACCCCAAGCAGGTCCTCGACCTTCAGCCCGCACCCCGCTGACCAGCCGAAACGCCAACGCCTAGAGAAACGCCCTCCAGGCGGTCCCACCATGTCCGCCCAGGTCAGAACCAAGATTCGACTCTCCAGGTCACCGAATTACGTCGAACCCGGGCCTTAACCAAGGGCCGAGGCTAATGCGTCCCTCGCTGCTGGTGCGCCACTTGACGAGTCGTCGGAAGCCGGGTCGTTATCGTGGAATGTGGCGTGCCGAGAACCTTGCGGATCGCCCGCTCGTCGAACCGCACACCGAGAAACCGCATCAGCGCCCGGATGTTGTCGAGGCTGTCGTCGATCTCGTCATAAGAAAAGTGAAAGTGCCTGTCGTCTACATCGACTGTCAAGAGGCGCTCGTCGGCTGCCCTGATCTTCTCTTCGGCCCCCCTGACCTTCACCCACCAGGAGCTCTTCGCGACGGCCGCAGGATCGCGGTGGTTAAAGACGATCTTGCAGTTGGGGAACGCCTGGCGGAGGAACTCCAGGTATCCGGCGAGGTCGAGCATGTGTTCCGGGGTGTACCGGATCTCCTTGAACCCGAGGACCTTGTCGCCGGGCTCGGGACGCAGCACATTGAGCTGATCTCAGCGACGCGAATGTGTTGTGGGGTTGACCCGGTTTGACGGACAGGGTCGGTAAGTTGATCTCACGCTACCTTGCTCGTTGGCCTGCGGGAATAGGCCGTCGCCTCATACTCGGCCGGGCTCATGTAGTCCAGGGTGGAATGGCGGCGGCGGGTGTTGTACCACCCCTCGATCCACTCGAAGATCGCCGCACGGGCGGCGGCCCGGGTCGGCCACGCCCTCCGGTCGAGCAGTTCGGCCTTGTAGAGGGAGTTGAACGCCTCGGCCATCGCGTTGTCGTAGGACTGACCCCGCCCACCGACCGACAACCGCACCCCGTTGCGGTCGGCCAGCCGGGCGTACTGCGCACTCGTGTACTGGCAACCCCGGTCGCTGTGGAAGATCACCGGCCCGGTCGGGCGTCGGACGGCGATCGCGTTGGACAACGCCTGAGCGGGCAGATCGGTCCGTAGGTGGTCGGCGGTCGCCCAGCCCACAACCCGGCGTGAGGCGATGTCGATGACGGTGGCGAGGTACAGCCAGCCCTCCCACGTGTGGATGTAGGTGATGTCGCCGCACCAGCGGGTGTCGACCCGGCCGGCGGCGACGTCGAAGTCCCGGCGGATCAGGTCCGCCGACAACGCCGCCCCCCGGGTCGGGCACGGTCGTGGTGCGCCACCGCTTCGGCGTGCGGCCGCACAACCCGGCGCCCCGCATCAGCCGGGCGACCCGCTTGCCGGAGTGCCGCCGCCCCTGGGCGGCGAGTTCGGCGCGGACCCGGGGTGCGCCGTAGGTGCCGGCCGAGTCGGCGTGGATCTGCGCGATGCGGGCGGCGAGGTCTGCGTCGTCGCGTTCCCGCCGCGACGGCCCGGCACGGTGCTGGTAGTAGGCGGACCGGGAGACCTCCAGCAGCTCACAGGAACGCTTCACGTTCCCGTCGGGCCGCGCCTTCTCCGCCTTGATGAACGGGTACACGTTCACCGGGTCTCCCTCACGAAGAAAGCCGTGGCCCGTTTCAGGATGTCGACGTCCTCGCGGAGCCGGCGGTTCTCCCGCCGCAGCCGCGCCAGCTCGTCGCGCTCGTCGCTGGTCAACCCGTCGCTGCGGGTGCCGGCGTCGATGTCGGCCTGCCTGACCCACTCACGGACCGCGGTCTCGGTCAGGTCGAAGTCCCTCACGACCTGCGCCACCGATCGGTCACCCCGCCGGCACACCTCGACGATCTCCGCCTTGAACTCCGGCGTGAACGCTCTGCGCGGCCGGCGTGGTTTCTTGCCCATGCCTTCCATGATGAACATCCTCCCGAGGAGCACACAGCCCCTCTGAGCTGGGATGTCCGTCAAACCGGGTCAGGCCCAGTTGATTGGTACGACACGGGCGAACCGGGTCACGCCGGACGGTGCTGGAAGTGGGCGTGGAGCCATCGATAGACAGGTCTTTGCGACAAGATCCACGTCTTCGAGAGGGCTCCACGTGATTGCCTATCGTGCCATGGTCGACGTCCCCAGGGAACTCGTGCAGTACCTCGGCCGGCTGCTTGCCGCGCAACGCCGAGCCAAGGGGACACGGCGCGACACCCGCGCGTTGACCTGCTTCTACCAGGCACTCCTGGTGCTCGTCTGGTTCCGCAAAGGCGAGGACGCGACCCTGCTGGGCGCCGGGTTCGGCATCTCCCGGGCCACTGCGTACCGGTATATGGCCGAGGGTGTCGCAGTGTTGGCCGCGCAGGCCCAGGATCTACACACAGCCCTGCGCCGGGTCGCCGACGACGGCTGGTCGTACGTGATCCTGGACGGAAAGCTGTTCGACTGCGACCGGGTGGCCGAGACCACCCTCAGCGTCAAGGGCGACACGATCGACGCCTGGTATTCCGGCAAGCATCGTGACTTCGGCGGAAACGTTCAAGCGGTCATGCGCCCGGACGGCCTGCCGGTGTGGACCTCCGCGGCGATGCCGGGGCATCTGCACGATCTGACCTGCGCCCAACAGCAGGGCATCACGGCTGCCCTGAACTGGGCCGCCTCCGAACTCGACCTGCCTACCCTGGCCGACTCCGGTTACGAAGGCGCAGGTCAAGGCGTCAAAGTCCCGGTCAAGCAGCCCACCGACGGGCAGCGGCTCGCTCCCGACAACCGCGCCTACAACCGGCTGCTACGCGGACTGCGCTGGCAGGGCGAACGCGGCTTCGCGATCCTGGTCGGACGCTGGAAAACCCTCCGGCATACCACCGCCAGCCCACACCGGATCAGCGACATCCTCGCCGCCGCACTCCACCTGACCCATTTCGAGTACAAGTACCTACCGCAAAGTCGCTGAGATTACTTCATTGCTGACGAAGTTGTCGACCAATTCTGCGCGGAAGCGGTGCGGGCGGATGCGAGGTACTCCATACCAGGCGTTCTGCGGCACAAGGTAGCCGTCGCCCGAATACCTGTCGCATGCCTTGGCGATCGCCGTGTCGGCCTGGTACAGCCGGTACAGCGCGTTGTAGTTCTCACCGCAGATCCGGTAGCCAGGAAGGCTGTTCAGGATGCCCGCGAGCAGGGTCGACCCCGAGCGCGCGTACGTGACGATAAAGACGAACTGGTATTGCCTGGCGCTGCTCGCGCGCGTGGCCATCCGCAGCTTGACGCGCCGGAGCAGGCGGACGACCCTCCGGCGCAGCGGCGAGAGCCGGGCCCTCAACCGGCGCGGGACAAGGGCTCGCAAGGTGTCTCCAAAATGAGAGATGGGCCATCGCCAAAGTCCAAGATCGACGCGAATCTACCACGATGGGCATACGTAGCTGTCGAGTAGACAACTGCCGTACGCCGCGAATCGAAACGCCCCGACCGTGTGCTCGCGCTGCTCATCCTGCTGTTCGCACAACCGCTGAACCGAATCGCGGGCTCGGGGTCGGTGCAGACGTCCAGGCGGTACTCGTCGGTCGGGCGGCGCGCAGCTCGGCGGCGTGCCGGCGCCGCTCCCGGTCGGTGCGGGAACTCCCGCCAAACCCGCGACGACCTGCACCAACAGCCCCACGAACCTTGCCGTTCGGATCAAGAGCAAACGGCAACATTCGCCAACGAAGCCACGCCGCCGGCGTCCAAGCCGCGACCTGGGATCTCTCGTCTCGGTAGCAGTGGGTCTCTCATCTCCTGTCAGCGGTGATCTCTCACCTGGTGTCAGGGCTTGAGCGGCGGGTTGAGCACGTACGCGACCGGCCGTCGATCCCCCGGGCCGGTCAGCGGGGTCCACGGGTGCTGGTCGAGGTGGTTGAGCGTGCCGGTGATGTCGCGGACCGCGGCGTAGAGGCTGCGCCGGATCCGATCGGCCCACACGGTCACGTCGGCGTGGTGCGCCGCGCCAGCCCCGAAGTGTCGAATCGGGCCGCCGGCCGCCGCTTGTGGGCCCAATCCCGGAATTGGTGGACCTTCCCACGCCACGTAGGCGGCGCTCGGAACTCCCGCCCCCGATCGGCACCCGCGTGAATCCTCGCGTACGCGCGCGCGTTTTGTGCTTGAACGTTCACACACCACGAGGTTCAGCCACGAGCTGACCGCCGCTGGCGCCTGTCACAACGGCCACGACCTGCGCTGACAGGTCGATAAGGTGCGATGTGGACGGACTCCGCCGCCGTCCAAGCCGCGACCCGGTGCACCCCCGGATAGCCGCCAAGGTTGGCACGTCTTATGGGTTGGCACGTTCCGCCAATCTCACGCGGGTTTCCTTGCCGGTCCGAGCACCCCTGATGCTCGTTTCGGGTGCGGCGTTCCGCGGCCCTGTTTCAGGGGGCTGGCGGCGCGACGGTGGCCCCGTTGCCACCCGTTGCTGGCCTGGTCGGCAGCCGGTGGATTGGTGGTGGTGCCGGTCGTACCGCCGCACTGGCTCACACGCCGAAACTCGCGGCGAGCCGCGCCCTCACCCGCGCCCAGGACGCCGACATCGACAGGTGTAGCGTCCGGCCGTACACGGGCTGGGGCGCAGTGGACGGAACGAGGGTGAGAATGCTGATGGCGGGTGTGCTGAGCCTGGACGAGCTGATCGGGCTGCTGGACCGGTTCGGCATGAAGGTCGCCGTCGACCTGGACGATGCTGCCGCCGACGGGGTAAGCCCTGAGCTGGTCACCGCCCGCCTCGCGCACGCCCTGGTCGGCGTGGTCGAGGCCCACGCCAGCCGAGCCGAGGACGCCGCCCGCACCGCCGGCGCCGGGGTCGACGACATCGCCGAGATCACCCTGATGGCGTTCGCCGGGGCGAACTGCCAACGCGAGTCCGACGAGTGGGCCCTGATCGAGTGGCGGGCCGTCAGGCTGGCGATGGCGCTGTCCGGGCTGGACTTCGGCGGCCCCATACCCCGTCAGGGGCAGGTGGGCTCCGGTGACGTCCTCGTCCGCACGATCCGCACCGTCGCCGGAGCGCTGTCGGGAATGGCCACCGCCAAACGGACCGCGTCCGACCCGCTGCGCCCCGCCGGGGAGGCCACCGACGCCGGCCGGGCCCTGTCCAAAGCTATGGACGCCCTCGAACGCGCGGCGGCCGACGCGGCGCTGCACCGCAACCTCGGCGACCTGATGCGGATGACCGACTGAGACACGGACCACGCTCTGATGGACCACGACAACGGCACCGGCGGACCACTCGCGCGCTACTCACCCGAGGCCCGGGTCGCGGTTTTCATCGACTTCGAGAACCTGGTCTGCGGGGCCGGCAAGGGCCTGCCTGGGCAGAGCGACCCCATCCCGGCCAAAGCGCTGACGCACCTGTGCCGCGGCTTCTACGGCAACGCCTCCATCCGCAAGGCGTACGCCGACTGGGCCAACACCGGCTTCGGCCGTCACCAGCCCGCGCTGGCCTCGGCCACCACCTGGCCGTCCCGCTCGACCTGCAGCACGCGGCGGTCCTCGTCGCAGCTGGTGCGGTACGAGCAGGTCGGCAGGCCCGGCGCGGGCAGGTCACGGCGCATGTAGGGAGTCACACTGGCGGAAACCGGCAGTAGGTCGGGATGGGCTGGGGCTGACAGGCTGTCTCAAGATCGCATGCGTCGGCTTTGGGGTGTCAAAGAATCTCGAACGTGTTTTCTTGACACCCGCCTCAACTTCGAGATCTTGAGAAGGTCCAGGTCGAGTGTCAAGAAACACGTGTCAATAAAGGCGCTGTCAGCCAATATGGCTTGCGGGACCGTGATTGCTTTACACTCGGCCGGTGAGGATCGGCTACGCCCGGGTGTCGACCCGCGAGCAGAACTCCGTCAGTCAGCGCCAGCTACTGGCCGAGGCCGGCTGCGAGGAGATCTACATCGACGAGGGTGTGTCGGGCAAGACCGCCAGCCGCCCGGAACTGGACAAGGCCCTGACCCGGCTGCGCCGCGGCGACACCCTGGTCATCACCCGGCTGTCGCGGCTGTTCCGCAGCCTCAAGCACCTGATCAGCCTCACCGGTGACCTGCGTGAGCGGGGCGTGGACCTGAAGGTCACCCAGCAGGACATCGACACCTCCACCTCCACCGGCCGACTCATGTTCCACCTGCTCGGCGCATTCGACGAGTTCAACCGGGAACTGATCGTGGAAGGCACCCGGGAGGGCCTGGCCGCCACCACCAACCGCGGCCGCAACGGCGGGCGCCCGCACAAGCTGTCCATGCGCCAGATCAAGCAGGTCTACCAGATGCTCGACGAACGCGGCCCCGACGACCGTCCGGTCTGGAACGTCACCGGCATCGCCCGGCACTTCGCGGTGTCCCGCCCGACCATCTACAAACTCATCGACGACCGCGCCGAACTGGCCGCCCACCTCACCGGCCGATAGCCGCACAGCGGAAAGGTACCGTGACCACCATGAACCTCGACGAGCTCGCCCAGCGGGTCGCCACGCTGGAGGCGGAGGTCGGCGTGCTGCGGCAGGAGGCGGCCGCAGCCCGCGCGTTGGCGTCCGGCGCCGATCGCGACGTCGCCGACTACCGGGCCGAGTTGCGCGGGCACACCCGCACGCTCAACGCGCTGCGGGAGACCCAACTCGAACAGGGACAGGCGATCACCGGGCTCGGCGAGAAGGTCGACCAGCTGACCGCGACGGTCGGGCACCTCCGCGATCAGCACGGCGCCCACCTGACCGAGATCGTGGGACTGCTCAACCGGCTGATCGACCGCGACGGCCAGCAGGAGTAGCCTCAGCCGACATATAGCGCAGCCCGCCGGCTTCCCCGTGGCCGGCGGGCTGCGCTATATCCGGGGCCGGTCGCGCGCCCCGACGCCCCCGGCCGGGGTACATGCCACCAGCCCCAAAGTCACCTAACGGTAGCTCGGTGTGGGGGATGTCGGCAGGTCGATAGGGTGTCGGCCGTGGCCAGTAACGTACGCGACGTCCCGACCGGCGACCTGACCACCGAGCAGGTCACCCTGCTGGTGCGGCAGCTCACGGCGATGCACGCCGAACTGTCCGAGGTTCTGGCCATGATGGGCCGTTACGCCGCAGCCGGTGGCCGCGACTACGAGACCTGGGACCGGATCCTCGACGGGATCGGCCGCTCGGCCACCCGGCTCATGCAGTACTCCGGCGACCCGATCCACCCCGACTGGCAGGCCGCCGCCGTGCAGGCCATCGCGGCCGCGGCCGGCGCCACCGTCAAGGACGGGGCCTTGCCCGAGGCCACCCACCGCACCCTGGCCCAGGCCGTGCTGGTGACGGTGTGGCGGTCCGGCGCGCACTTCTTGATCAGCCCGGACGACTGGCCCGATCTGCTGCCCGAGGTGGTCCTCGGCGCGGTGCGCCGGGCGCCGCTGGTCAACGGTGACCCGTTGATGCGCGACCTGCGCGGCGAGGGTCAGGGCTGAGACAGGCCCAGGTCAGGACACCGGAGCGGGGTCGAGGGTGAGGTCGATGTCGGGCAGGTGCGCGTCGTACTGCTCCGGGGTGACGGTGATCTCGTCGGTGGCGTAGACGCCGAACCGGTTGATCCGCATCGTCTGGTACGGCGAGAGCACGGCCAGGTCCTCCGGCGTGATCTCCCAGCCCTCTGCGGCGAGCTGGCGCAGCACGCTCATCATGTCCAGGGTGGTGTGGAAGATGACCGCGTTGGTCAGCAGGGTGGAGAACTTGATGTGTTTCTCCTGCTCGGCGGGGTCGTTGTCCCGCACCCGGCCCTCGTTGCCGAAGCGGCACCAGGCGGAGAAGTTGTTGTAGGACTCGACCTTGTTGGTCGCCGCGGTGGTCCGCCGGCGTAGCTGCGGGTCCGACAGGTACCGCAGCAGCTGGATCGTGCGGATGACCCGGCCGACCTCGCGGAACGCCTTGTAGAAGTTGTTGCGCCGCGAGTAGGTCGACAGCCGGCGCAGCAGCGTCACGGATGAGATCTTCCCGGCGGCCACCGACAGCACGACGCGCATCAGGTCGTCGTAGTGACGTTCGATGAGGTCCCAGTCGATGACGTTGCGGCCGGGCTCGCCGAACAGGGCCTCGATGTGCAGGAACCGGGAGGTCGCGGACACGCGGTAGAAGTTGAGGTCCTTCCAGTTACGCACCCGCGGCATCAGCTCGAACCCGCACAGATGCGCGAGCGCGTACACCGGTAGGGCCTGGCCCTGGGTGTCGGCGTGGATCGTGCCCGGCCGCACCTTCGACTGCTGGTCGAGCAGGCCCTGGATGATGTGCACGGCCTCCCACACCCCGACCGGGATGAACTTGGAGAACAACGCGATGTAGGTGTCCGACACGTAGTGGTAGGCGATTCCGCCGGTGCCGCCGTAGCGGATCGACGTCTCGGCGAGCAGGTTGTCGATGAACGTGTCGACCTGAGTGCCGTCCGCGGCCACCACCGACCCGTCACCCCACACCTTGATCAGGTCCAGCTCGGTGAACGCGTCCACGACGTCGGCGATCGCCTTGTTCAGCTTGCCGATCGTGACGTGCCGGGCCGAGGTGGTGGCCAGTGGGCCTGACCCGGTTTGACGGACATCCCAGCTCAGAGGGGCTGTGTGCTCCTCGGGAGGATGTTCATCATGGAAGGCATGGGCAAGAAACCACGCCGGCCGCGCAGAGCGTTCACGCCGGAGTTCAAGGCGGAGATCGTCGAGGTGTGCCGGCGGGGTGACCGATCGGTGGCGCAGGTCGTGAGGGACTTCGACCTGACCGAGACCGCGGTCCGTGAGTGGGTCAGGCAGGCCGACATCGACGCCGGCACCCGCAGCGACGGGTTGACCAGCGACGAGCGCGACGAGCTGGCGCGGCTGCGGCGGGAGAACCGCCGGCTCCGCGAGGACGTCGACATCCTGAAACGGGCCACGGCTTTCTTCGTGAGGGAGACCCGGTGAACGTGTACCCGTTCATCGAGGCGGAGAAGGCGCGGCCCGACGGGAACGTGAAGCGTTCCTGTGAGCTGCTGGAGGTCTCCCGGTCCGCCTACTACCAGCACCGTGCCGGGCCGTCGCGGCGGGAACGCGACGACGCAGACCTCGCCGCCCGCATCGCGCAGATCCACGCCGACTCGGCCGGCACCTACGGCGCACCCCGGGTCCGCGCCGAACTCGCCGGCCAGGGGCGGCGGCACTCCGGCAAGCGGGTCGCCCGGCTGATGCGGGGCGCCGGGTTGTGCGGCCGCACGCCGAAGCGGTGGCGCACCACGACCGTGCCCGACCCGGGGGCGGCGTTGTCGGCGGACCTGATCCGCCGGGACTTCGACGTCGCCGCCGGCCGGGTCGACACCCGCTGGTGCGGCGACATCACCTACATCCACACGTGGGAGGGCTGGCTGTACCTCGCCACCGTCATCGACATCGCCTCACGCCGGGTTGTGGGCTGGGCGACCGCCGACCACCTACGGACCGATCTGCCCGCTCAGGCGTTGTCCAACGCGATCGCCGTCCGACGCCCGACCGGGCCGGTGATCTTCCACAGCGACCGGGGTTGCCAGTACACGAGTGCGCAGTACGCCCGGCTGGCCGACCGCAACGGGGTGCGGTTGTCGGTTGGTGGGCGGGGTCAGTGCTGGGACAACGCCGTCGCGGAGTCGTTCTTCGCCACGATCAAGACCGAACTGCTCGACCGGAGGGCGTGGCCGACCCGGGCCGCCGCCCGTGCGGCGATCTTCGAGTGGATCGAGGGGTGGTACAACACCCGCCGCCGCCATTCCACCCTGGACTACATGAGCCCGGCCGAGTATGAGGCGACGGCCTATTCCCGCAGGCCAACGAGCAAGGTAGCGTGAGATCAACTTACCGACCCTGTCCGTCAAACCGGGTCAACCCCACAGCTCGTGCGCGGTGACGCCGGCGATGTGCCGGGCGGCCTGCGCCGGGCCCAGGTTCGTGCCGTAGGTGAACGTGGTCAGGATGTAGCGCACGAACGGGTCCTTCAGCTTCGGATCCGAGCCGGAGACCGGGGAGAACCGGCGCCACCACTCCAGCCAGTGCCCGGTCCGGGCCAGGATCCCCATCAGCGTGCGCTCCGGCATCCGGTCCCGCACCGCCAGGGCCAAAGCCTGCGCGGATGCGGTCGGCGGTGCCGCCCGGAACTGCTTGAGCGACGGCCGGCCGGCGTCGTCGATGGTGAAGTCGGCCAGGTCCGGATACGCGCCGTCAGTCGCCCGGCCCTGCCTGTCGAGGCGCTCGTGCAGGTCCGCGCGGAACCCGGCGGCGGTCGCCGGGATGCCGACCTCGGCGCAGAAGCCGGGCAGCATCTCGGCCACCTCCGCGGGAGTGAGTAGCTGGTCGGCCCAGTTCGCGTACGCCTGCGCGCCGGTCACCGCGATGTCCCCGGTGCGCAGTTCCTCGGCCAGGTAGGTCAGCACGCACGCCTCCAGGTGCCGGCGCACGAACATCCCCGGCCGGGCCCGGTCGCGGATCGCCTTGTTCCAGTTCTCCGACGCGAACGACGTGTCGAACACGTGGACCCGCTGCTCACCCGTCTCCGCATCCAGCACCGGGCGGCCGTGCTCGTCGAACACCGGAATTCGGTCCCCGATGTGGTCGCGGGTCAGCATCGTGTGCTCGCGCATGTAGTCCAGCAGCAGCAACACGCTGCGGTCCGCGCTGGTCGCCTCCAGGTCCAGCACGCCGACCATCGCCAGCATCGACGACCGGTCCTTGCGGAAGTGCCGGGCCACCAGCGGCACATGGTTGTCGCCGTGCGTCGCCCGCACCGCGTCGATACGAGTCAGCTCCTCCGGGAAACCGCCCGCGGCCTCGACGGTCTTGCGGGCCATCTCCAGCGCGGCGGCGTGCTGCGCCGCGGCCGGGCCCAGCGGGTCCAAATGCTCCAGGACCTGCCGGTAGTTGATGATCAGCGCCTCGGTGACCTTCTGCTGCTTCTTCTTCAACTCCTCCAACTCCACCCGGGCCCGTTTCGTCAGGGTGGCCACCCGCCGGCAGAACATCTCCGCCGTGTCGTCACGGGCCCGCTGCTGCGCGGCGTAGACCATCGCCGCCAGGATCGCGATGCGTTTCGCGTCCCCGTAGTCACCCAGCACCGCGGCGTCGCCGGCCTCGCCCTCACCGGCGAAATCGGCGATCTTCGACGGGGCGACCCCCTCCCACCAGGCCCGCGAGTCACCGAGACTGTCGACCCACCGCAGATGGTCGATCTGAAGCCGGTAGTTCGTCCACGACGGCCGCGGCGCGGTCCGCCTCAGCCGGTTGTAGTCGCTCTTGGCGCCCGGACCGCCCGCTGTGACGAGCATCCGATTCAATCCGGCCACGCCTGCCGGGCCGATGCGTTCGACGACCAGCGCGAAGATCGCCGAGTTGACCTCCTCACGGATCTGCGCGGCCATCTCGTCCAACGTCGTGTAACCCGGCAGCTCGAACGAGCCCTCGACCAACTTCTCCAACGCCACGTTGATCAAGTCGGCCGGGTCGTTCTTGCGCCCCGCCGCCTCCCGGATCGCCGCGGCCGCCACCGCCCGGGCCGCCGGCATGTCCAATACGACCTCGCTACGCCGGCGGATCAGCATCCGATGATGGCCCCGGGTCCGGTCCGAGTCGTACACCGCGGCGACGTCCTCACCCAGGCCCAGATCCCGGCGGATGTGGGCTACCACCGCCTCGGGGACATCATCCAGGCGCGGGAAGTACCCCATCCGGTTGAAGCACTTCATCTGCACCATGAACGCCAGCAGGTGGCTGTCCGAGCGCACCTGCCCACTCGCCCACGCGATCTCCTCCGGCTGCGGCGTGTAGAACACGTGCAACTCCCGGGCCGACAGGAAGCGCTTGAACCGCGGATACGCGGTCCGCTCGATCGACGTCACGCCACAACCCCAGACCCGCGAAGATCAACCCATACGGACCGGGAACGTACCAAAAGATCAACTATGCCGACGGTCCGGATCGATCACACACGAGGTCCACGACCCTCATCGGCGCAAACGCAAGAACCGCTCAGCCTATTGCCGGTTTCCGCCGTACCTTGGCTGACTCCCCGCAGGCTCCGCACCACCTGACACACCACCCAGCACCACCACGAGGCCCGGGGCAACCGCCCCGGGCCTCACCGCGTCCAGCCCCGGCCGGGACGCTTGTCACCGCCACCACCTACACCCAAGAAGCCGCGCGCCTGGACCGGCCCGCCCGATCCCGGCACGCTGGAACCCCGACGAACGGAGCACCGACCATGACCACCGACCCCGCAGCCACCCGCGCCTACCTGACCGCCACGCTCGACCAAGCCCGCGCCGCCGCCCGCGACAACGACCAGGCCGCCGCCGACGCCGTGACCGCGAAGCTCATCCAGGACGACCGACCCGACGCCCGCCAGGCGATCGCCGACGCCCTACGCCTGCACGCCGCCCGCCACGACCAGCCCAGCCGAGACAGCGCGTGAGATACCTCGCGAGGTAACCGGCGAGACAACCCCCAACACCCACACGATCACAGAAGACCTACGGCTGCCAGGGGAAATGCCTTGACACGTACGTGTCAAGAATGGGAGAATGAAGACACAACACCGGAAGCGACCAGGGGAGGGGCAACATGGCGGGCCAGGCCGAGACCAAGTACGCCGAGGCGTTCGCGCACGAGGTGGCCGAGGTGCTGCGCAGCGCGCCGCAGTCCGCGGCCGCCCGCATCGAGGTCTACCACGACGCCGACGCGCAGACCCCGGCCGTGCGGGTCCGTATCACCCGCGTGCGGTACGAGCTGTTGATGCCCGCCCCCGGCGCGATCTTCGCGCTGTTCTGCAACGGCACGTGGCTCGGCGGTATCAGCCACCGGTTCGGCCAGGTCGACCCGCGCCAGGTGGCGCTGGCCCTGCTCGACCGGATGAGCCAGAGCCTCGCACGTTGACCAGTAATTGACACGTGCGTGACAAGATCAATCGCGACGCCAGCGACCAGGAGTGAGGGAGTAACCATGCCCACGACCGAGACGACCGACACCACCGGCCGGTGGACAGCCAGCACGGCCACCGGCCCCGCCGACTTCACCTCAGTCACGACCCGATGGGAAGACGTCGCCGATGCGTACGTGACCCGCGTATCCAAGATGCTCGGCGCCGCGTGGACCCCGCTGGAGTACCCACCACAGCGACGACGAGGACCAGGCCCGCAAGACCCACCGGGCCGCAGCCCGCAGGCACCCCAAGAAGGGGCAGGCCCGCACGCTGCCCCGCCGCTACGACGAGAACGACCTGTGCACCCGGTGCGGCGAGCACATCGCCGACCCGCGCCCCCCGTTGCCGCGACTGACCCCCCGCGCCCGCCCGGGGTCGACCAGGCCCCGGGCGCCCTCAGCTCGACGCCGAGTGAAGGAGTGACCGCCGTGACCGCCGCTCCGCCTACCATGTGGCCCGTGACCATCACCGTTCCCCTACTCGGCGCCCTGGACAGTGCATGGTCCGCCATCCGCGACCACCACCCCGAGCTACCCGAGGTGGTCGTCACGATCGGGTCCGGCACGCTCGGCGAGCGCGGCCCCGGCCGGCTCGGTCACTACGCCTCCGCCCGGTGGGAGCGCGGCCCCAACGACGAACTGCCCGAGCTGTTCATCGCCGGCGAAGGACTCGACCGCGGTCCGCTCGACGTGCTGGGCACCCTGCTACACGAGGCCGCCCACGGGCTGGCCACCGTCCGTGGGATCGCCGACACCTCCCGACAAGGCCGCTACCACAACACCCGGTACGCCGAGCTGGCGCGCGAGGTCGGCCTGAACGTCGAGCAAGGCCCCAAATTCGGATGGGCCGTCACCCACGTACCAGGCGACACCGCCCACCGGTACGCGCAGCAGATCGAGGCGATCCGCGGTGCCCTGGTCGCCGTACGCCGGCCGGAAAGCCGAGCCACCAGCACCGGGCGCACCAGCAGCAACAACCCCGTAGCCGCCCTGTGCGCCTGCCCACGACGTATCCGAGTCGCACCCAGCGTGCTAGAGCAAGGCCCCATCACGTGCGGCATGTGCGAGCAGGACTTCACCACGGACGACGCCGGCGAGTAGAACCTCCCCACAACACACCCTTCCCCCTCTCCCAGCCCCCGGAGAGCCCTCACGCCAGGACGTGAGGGCTCTTTTCGTGTCCAAAACATTTCATTTCAAATCTCATTCTAAAAATGCGATGCAATGAATTGACGCGATGAGATGCGATGAGTTATCGTGAGGCATGGACGAAACCAGCAGCAGAGGCGAGGGGGCCGCCGTCGCGTCGGCGGTGCCGCTGGAGGCAGCCCAGCACGGGCCCGAGGTGCGCGCGGGAGCGCAGGGCGAATCGCGTCCCGGCCTGTGTGAGTGGCCTGCCGGATGCGCCCGACGCAAGGCCCCGAAGCAGGACGGCGCACGGGGGCCGAGCCCCAAATACTGCGAGCAGGCCGACCCGGAGGGTGGACCTGTGCACAACCCGCTGAACGCCTGGCGGATGAAGAACCGGCCGGGCGGAAGCGCCGAGCCGGTGCCCGGCGAGGAGGAGGACCGCGAGCCGGTCAAGACCGCCGGGGAGACCGCAGACAACGCGCTGACCCGGGCCGAGAAGCTCGCCGCCGGCTTGAAGGAGACCACCGAGCAGCTGACTGCGGCACTGCACACTGCGGCCGACCCGGACGCCGCCGCCGCGCAGATCGCCGCCGCCACCGCCGACGCCCAGGAGAAGGCCGCCACCGCGGCCGCGGCCGCGGCCCGGGCCGAGGCCGCCCGGCTGGACGCGGTCAGACGCGCGGACGATGCCGAGACCGCGGCGGCCGAGATGGCCGAGCAGGCCGAGCTGGCCCGGGCCCGGGCCAGCGCCGACGCGGCCGACGCGCTCGCCCAGGTCGCCGAGCTCACCTCCCAGCTACGCGAGGCCCGTATCCAGGCCACCGACCTGACCGTCCAGCTGGAGCAGGTCAGCGCCGAGCGGGACCAGGCCGCGGGTCAGCGCGACGAGGCCGCCGCCCAGCTCGCCGAGCAGCAGCAACTGACTCAGCGGCACGTCGACGAGCTCGCCGCCGTCCGGGGCGAACTGGAGGACAGCGAACGTCGGGTCGCTGACCTGACCGTCCAGCTGGAGCGGGTCAGCGCCGAGCGGGACCAGGCCGACGAGCAGGCCCGCACCGCGCACACCACACTGGAGCAGCTAGCCGGCGAGCTCGCTACCGCCCGCCAGGCGCAGGAACAGGCCACCGCCCAGGCGGCCGAGGAACTCCAACGGCGCCGGACGGCCGAGCAGACGGCGCGTGAGGCCGGGCAGACGGCCCGGGCCGCCGAGCAGGCCGCCGCCGCGGCGCAGGCTGCCCGCGAGCAGCTCGCCGAACGGCTCGCGGGGCAGGCCGAGCAGATCACCGATCTGCGGGCAGAGCGCGAACAGGCCCGCGAGCAGGCCGAGCACGCCCGTCAGGCCGCGGACGCCGCCCGCGAGCAGCTCGCAGACACCGCGCGCCGAGCAACGCAGCTGGAGACCAGCCTGACCGCCGTGCGCGAGCAGCTGGCCGATGTCCGGACCGACCGCGACCGGGAGCGACAGGAGGCCCAGCAAGAGCGCGACCGGCTACACGCCGAGGTCCGTGCGGCGGAGGACCGTGCCGACCGGCTGACCGAGCGGTTGTCTGCGCTCGTGGCCGGGCAGGCCGGCGGGCAGCAACCCGAGCGGCGGAACTGATCAGGTTGCAGATGGGCCTGGCGGGTCGCACCCCGCCAGGACCCCGACACCCCTCGAAACACCCCCGTTGAGAAGGAGATACGAGAGATGCCATCTACCAGCCTACGGGCCGCCGTGGCGGCCGAGGCCAGGCCACGGTATTGGGGCCGCGCGCAGGTGACTGACGCAGCTACGCTGACCGATCGTCCGATCAGCCGGGCCGGGAAGGGGTCGTGGTGATGGACTTCAGCGACGACCGGCTCACCCAGCTATGGCAGGACTACGGGACCGCGCTGTTGATTGGCGCCGGCCTGCTCGGCCTGCTCGGCCTACTCGGTCTACTCATCTACGTCCGGGTCACTGACGGCAAGCGGGTCCGCCCGGTCGCACTGGCGATCTCCATGAACGTTGCGTTGCTGCTGAACGCCGAAGGCATGTGGGTGGTGGCCAGGGACGATCTGAAGCTGCCCCCGGAGTTCGCCATCCTGGTGTTCGCGGTGTTCGAGATCTTGTTTTTGAACGCCACCGGGCTGGCCGCGGAGCGGTACCGGGCGACCACCGTCCGGGGCTCAAACGGCGAGGTAGTCAAGGCGGGCCACCCGGGCAAGATGGTGTGGGTCGCGTTCGGAATCGCGCTGCTGTCCGGCGCGGTGGTGGCGAGCAACGCGAGCAGCCGGACCGAGGTCCTACTTCGGCTCGGCATCCCCGTCACGATCTTTGCGATGTGGTGGGCCGCGCTAACCGCCGAGGGACAGTCGACCGAGCGCAGCCGGTTCGCGTACAGCCCGCGGAGGATCGCCGAGCGGCGCGGCTGGCTGATCGCTGAGGAAGACCCGGATTTCGCGCGCCTGGCACATGACCGTTCGGTGAAGAAGCTCGTCATGCACGGCGACCGGCTCCGGACCGGTGCGCCACCTGCATGGCTGTGGAGGTGGCAACTGCGCAAGCTCGCCCGCACCGCGACCGCCGTGGTCGAGAGCGAGGCCCTGGACCAACTCAACCGTATCGACCGGATCATGGAACGGATCGCCAAGGGCCACGATCTGACCCGCGAGCAGAACCCGCAGCCCGCCCGGCCCGCCGTGGGTCTGCCCGCTACCCGACAGCGCGCAGACGGCGAACAGGACCGTGCAGACGCCGGCCGGCAGCGGGCAGACGAGTGGCCCACATGGCCGGACCAGACGGACGAGCCGCAGCTGTTCGAGGCGGACAAGAGCAGCAGCGGGCAGGCCCCAGCGAACGCACGTGCGCACGGCCTGAACGGACACGCGCTGCCCGGCATCGACACCGAGACCACCGCGAGGTGGCCGCTGACACAGCGCAACGGCCACGAGCCGGCGACCGGGCACAGCGAACGTACGGGCGAGCACACGGCAGAGCCGCTCGTGGAGGACAAAGCCGCAGTCGGCAGCCCGCAGTGGGCGGACGCGGTGCGCCGGCTGAGCGCGGCTCTGGCCGCTACGTTGCGGCCCGAAGACCTGCGCGGCCACGAGGGGCGCGGCGCCGTTCAGCTCGCCGCCGAGCTCGGCCCGACGGTGCCGGAGCTGGAGACCGAAGCCGTACTCGCGTTCGTCGGCGACTACGCAGGGGCCGCGGCCGGGAACCCGCCGATCTCCGGGATGCCGTGGGAGCAGTTCCTGCCCGCGCAGCAGTTGCCCGGCCCGCGGCCGGACGATGCCCTGCTCGCCGCGTACGGCGAGAGCCTGGCGCGCGAGTTGAAGGAGAAGGGCAAGCTGTCGCGATACCGGGTCGAGCAGGTGACCCGCGCAGGCAGCCGTCAGGCGGAACGGATCCTGGACGTGATCATGCGCGGGCAGACGCCGGCGCAGTCTGAGGGCATCCGGTGAACCGGCCCGTGCAGACGGGCCCTGTGGCCGACCTGCCCGCAGGGCTGTACGAACCCGGCGACCGCGGGCAGACGCTCAACGCCGGTCGGCACGGGTGGTACGTGCGAGCACTGAGCACTGCCGGGGAGACCCTCGCGCAGAGCGCGGACGGGCCGCTCGCCGCCGTTCTCATCGCCGACGCCCTGCGCCGGCACCGGCCGGGATGGAGAGTCACGATCCGCCGCTACGCAGGACCATCCCCGCAGCTCGCTGCATAGCCGCAACGGGCCGAGGGCCTGGCCAGTGGACATCCCCACCGGCCAGGCCCTCGCGTTGTCCGAAACCTATCCCGCGTCGGGCGCTTGCGCGACTGCCGCCCCGGCTGGCTCCACCATCGCCGCAGCAACCGGCCCAGGCGATGGCCGCAGCGCCCGACGTACCGCGCGCCCGCCGGGGTCGTCTTGGATGCCCAGCTCGCGCAGCTGCGCGCGGGACCAACCGCCGGAGACGGCCGCCGCTACCGCGGCATCGTGTGCTTCCAGCGCGGCCCGCAGATCGTCGAGCAACTCGTCGACACGGGACTGTGTCTCGGCTGCTCTCCCGACCAGCTGCGCACGCTGCTGTAGATCCTGTCGCAGCGCCTTGCGTGCCGCCTGTTCCGCGCTGGCACGAACACTACGAGTTGCCATGAGCGCCCTCCCCTCCCAACACAAGATCGGGCGACCAGCCTAGCGCGACCACTTCCCCACGGGGTTGTTGGTTCCAACCCTGTTTTGGCACCGTGGACAAACGCCCTTTCAGAGAGCTCCCGCACGGCGTCAAGGGCGCTTCGCGTCGCTGCGCGATGGCCCTACGGGCCACCCTTGACACCGTGCGGGAGCGACCTATCATCCAGGCCCCCACGGGGGCAGGCACTAGGTTGTCACGCGCATCGCGCCGTGCTGCCAACCGACTGTTCAGCTAGAGGCTCGTTCATGACCATGATCACCCGAGCAAGCTAGAAATAAGGTCACCTTACGGTGCCCTAGGATGGACCATATCCCGGTCCATGGCGCACACTAGTGCGCAGTCGCGTCGCTTCCAGAAAGGTCTCGCTTCACATGACTCAGCTACCCGAGACGACCCACGTTGGTGCCGTCCATTCCCGCCGTCGACAGCGGAACAGTGGAGAGGCGCGGCGGGAGATCCGGGTTAACGCGCGCTTCAATGCGGCTGAGTACGAGCGGGTCGCTGCCAACGCTGCGGCGGCCCGGATGGCTGTGCAGGCATGGTGTGCGAAGGCGGCTGCTGCGCCAGGTATGGCGGCCCGAATCGCGGCGCAGGAGGACGAGCGGGCGGCCATGTTGACGGAGCTGCTCGGGATGCACCGACAGCTCGCCGGGGCCGCCCGGAACCTCAACCAGGTGACCGCGAAGTTGCACGCGCTCGACGAGAGGCCGGACAACCTGGAGGCGATCCTGCGGTACGTGGAGCGAGTCGCTAACCGGGTAGACGACCTCGTGATCCGGATCGCGGCGGAGCGCCGCGGGTGAACCCGAACATCACCAAGGGTTCCCGGTGCCGCGGCCTAGTTGAGTACCTTTTCGGTCCCGGTCGGTCGGACGAGCATGTCAACCAGCGGGTTGTGGCTGGCTACGAGATTCCGGCCGTGCTGGAGCCACCACGGCGAGACGACGGAGCGGCTATTGTGACCGACCTTGTGGCCCGCCTGGAGGCACCATTGATGGCCGCCGGCACCCACGGCGCCAAGGGGACGGTGTGGCACTGTTCGCTGTCGGTGCGCGCCGACGAGCGGCCGATCACGGATGCCGAGTGGCAGGAGATGGCCGGCAAGTTCGTCGATCGCATGGGGTTCGGCCCGAGCGGTGATCAGGCCGGGTGTCGATGGGTTGCCGTTCACCACGGGCCCTCCAAGGAGGGAAACGACCACATTCACTTGGTCGTGACCATGGCGACCGAGGACGGCCGGAAGGTTTACCCGTACCGAGACTTCCCCCGGGCTCAACAGGTCTGCGGCGAGCTGGAGCGTGAGCACTGTCTCCAGGCCCTTTCTCCCGCCCGAGACGGGGCCACCAGCCGGCCCGAGACGACCCGGGCCGAGGTTGAGCGGGCCCGGCGGGCGGGGCAGCCCGCCACCGACAGAGAGATTGTGCGGCGCACAGTCCGCGCGTCGCTGGCCGCAGCCAGCGACGAAGCCGACTGGATTGCCCGGATGAAGGCTGCCGGCCTGCTGGTCAAGCCGCGCACCGCGCGGGAGAACCCGCGCCGGGTGGTGGGCTACTCGGTAGCTGCGAAGCCGGCCGTAGGTAAGCCGGTGTGGTTCGGAGGACGCACTCTCGATCGAGATCTGTCGCTGGCCCAAGTGCGCCGCCGGTGGCCCGGCGCGGCGGACGCGGATCTCATGGGCTGGAAACAGCCAGCCCGGCCGATAAGAACGGAGATGACCAGCGAGGAACGAGTACAGGTATGGACGGCATCGGCCCAGACCATCGGCTCGATACGCGATGGACTGCGTACCGCTCCCCCGCCGCCGGAGCAGCTGCACGCGGTCGCCCGTAGCGCCGCCGACACGCTCGCCCAGATCGCCACCGTCGCCGAGCCCGAAGGAGGGGGACCGGTGTCGAGATCGGCGGACGCATTGGCCCGTGCCGGAGCTCCCCCACGCGGGCAGCGACGCCTGCCGCGCGGGGAAATCAGCAACCGATTGACCGGTGTCGCCGGGGCGCTGGCACTGACCGGGGCAGCGCGGACAGGCCCGGAAATTGCCGGCCTGCTCGCCGTTATCGTGGCCGCCACGCGCCTGGCCCAGGCGATCGCCGAGCTGCGCCAGGCGCAGCAGGCCGCCGCAGCCGCCGCGCAGGCCCGCACGGCCGCCGAGCGGATGATGCCAGTGCTCCAGCGCGCCATGGACGCCGGAGTCAGAGTCCCCGGCCGGGTAGACGGTGGCCGAGCCTCGGACCGGGAACACCCACAGCCCACACCCGCAGCGCCGCAACGGCGCCGTGCAGGCCCACTGGCCGACCGCGGCCCCGAGCGATAGGAGGACAACGTGACGCAACCACCCGAAGACATCGGCGGCGGCCTCGGCCAGCAAGCCGGGACGGCACTCTACGCGGTCGTGATGGCAGCCGGGCAGATCGCCGAAATCATTGTGACGGCGCGGGCCGAAAAGCTGCGCCAGGCCGCCGAGCGCGACCGCGAAGCCGCCCGCGTCTACCGCGCCCAGCTCGACCAGTCCCGAGCCGGGGCCGCCGAACTGTGGCGCCGAGCCGAACGCGATGACTGGTGGCGCCGCGCCAGCCCTGCCGACATCAGCCGGTTGTGGACGTCCGCAGCCAGTTGGCAACACGTCGACCCGCGAGCCGCGGACACCCTCTCGGCGATCCGTGATCGGCTGGCCCGGCGCGGCGTGCGCGTCGAGCAACCGACCGCGAACCCAGGCGACGGCGCATGGCTACGCGAGGCGGTCAACCTCGCGCAGGAGGAACAGCAGGCCACGAGGGCCGCTGGAGGCACGCAGGCCGCGACGGCAGAGACAGTCATGCGGACCTCCGAGGAGAGAGACCTACACGCCACCGCCGTGTATCAGCGGCTCGACGGACAGGACCAGCAGCGCATCGCGGACGCGATCCAGACCGGTTGGCCGGACAAGGCGGACGACCTGACCAACTGCCGCGCATGGCCCGCGCTCGCCGGGCGGATCTGGGAACGGGGCCAAGCCGGGCACGACATGGTCGAGACCGCCCGCCTGCTGTCGGCGAACGACATCAGCCGGGCCCGCCTGCCCGCCGCTCTGACGTGCTGGATTTTCGACCGGATGGCGTTGAAAGAGTTCGCGCAACGGGCCGAGGTCATCGGCGGTGAAGTCGTCGAGCAGAGCACCGAACAGACGGCGACCGTAGCCAGACAGGAGGCGCAGCCCGCCGAGCAGCCCGCCACCACGGCACATGTCGACGCAGCGCAGCTGCGCGCCGCCGCGGCCTTAGTCGTCGAATCACAATTCGGGTCCGCGGCCATGCTGCAACGCCGGATGCAGATCGGCTTCAGCGAGGCCGGACACCTCATGAACGAGCTGGAGACCCGAGGCGTTGTCGGTGCCAGCGGTGATGGCGCACGGGACGTGTATGTGCCGCGCGAACAACTGCCCCAACTACTAGCCAGTCTCGGCACCGGACAGCAGACCGATCACACGAGGGAGACCGAAACGGAAGCCACCACACCACAGCCGACCCCCGCCACGGCGACCCGCGGCGCGGCCGTGGCCCCAGCCGAAGTCACCGCGACCGAAGGCGAAGTTACCAACGCAGCCAGAATTGCACAGGGCTACCCGACACCCGCAGCGGCAAGACCGGCGGTGGCTGACGGTGGCCACCAAGCCGGCACTCCTACCCCCGCCGCCCAACGAGCCCCGCAGCGGCCCGAAGCAGCAGCGCCTAGCGCCGGCCGCTAAAGGGCGTGAGGACCGACCACCAAATGCGACTGATCCACCGCGGCCCAGGTGCCCCGCCACAGGGCCCGACGCCCGTGTCCCCCGACTCAGCTAGGCAGTTGAGTCGGGGGACACACGTGGTAGAACAGGTCTTATCCCCGCACGATGCCGGGGAATCCGGCCTGGTCGGCACGCAGTTCCCACTGCTCCAACGCGGCGGCGTACTCCGCGCGCCGGCGGCGCGGCCCGGTCTGGATCTCGCCGCGCAGCCACAACCGCAGCGCGACCAGCCCGGCGTGCGCCCGGGCGAGGTCTTTATCGTCCAGCGCGACCTCGATCCGCCGCTGCGCCAGTCGGTACGTGCGCCGATCGACGACAACGATCGGACGGTCCGGACCATCAAGACGGCGGCCGACGAAGATGGCCGTCACTGCGAACAGGGCGAGGCCAACAGCGGGCACAAGCAGAGGAAGCAGGAAGTGGCTCACGCGGGGACTCCTCAAAGGGTTGGCTACGTTGAATGTGGCTTTACTCCGGGGTTGAGGTCAACGGCGTGAGGGCTGAGCGGGTCGGGTCGGTGCCCGCAGGCCGGCGAGCTGTACGAAGACCGTGTGGCGCCGGACGGCGAGACCAGCGTCGTCCAGCTCGTATCCCTCCAGCCAGATCCACCCGTCGTAGGTGGGCCTGTTATCCGCAGCGATGACGCGGAGGGTGATCGCACGTGGTCCGCTGAACTGCACGCTGGTGCGCTCATCGAGGCGCAGTACGTCACCTGAACCCGGCCGCCACCGTCCCGGCTTATCGACCATCGCTGCCAACTACGTACGGGCGGACTATCGCCGGGGCGCCAGTGGGATGCTCGACCCACGCCCGGTAGTGCTCACGCAGCCGGGTGGCGCTGGTCAGGTCGTCACATGGCACTGGCCGGCCACATTTCCCACAACAGCCGTTGATGTCGCTGCGGTGAATGGTGAGCAGTTGCTCGGCGTCATCTACTCGAGCGCGGGCGTACGCCCGCATCGCTGCCGAGCCGGACTGGTAGACACCCACGGTCGCTCACCTGCCCGCAGGAAGTCGCGCCGCAACCGGGCCGGTCTGGCAGATGACCTCCCGGCCGACCGGCTCGAACAGCGAGGCGTTGAGCACGAGCACCGCAATCTGCCGTGCGTGGCATGGGGCGACCTGCGTCGGGTGGCAGATCACGCAGTGCTTGTCCCGGCCCGGTCGATGGTCGACGAGCGACTGCCGGGCCAGAGACCACAGCAACGGCGACCAGCAACCGGCAGGCGCCTCAACCGGGGGCAGGTCGACGACCTCGGCCTCGGACATGATGTCGTGGATGGACATCGGCTACACCTCGCCCTGGGCCAGGCGCAGCAGCACCGGCGGCGGTGTCAGGTGGCCGACCGCGTCGATCTGGCCGGCGGCGACCAGGAGGCCAGCGACGAGCTGACGCGCGGCGCATCCGTCAACCAGCCGCTGGCCATCACGCTGTCGCCATGCCCCGCCGCAGAAGCGGCACCGGGAGATGTTCATCCGGCACTGCTTGTGCCGGATGAACACCCGGCGAGCCGCCTTGATCGCGTCTGTTCCGTCGGTGTGCGGCACTGGCCTCCCCTGTCAGATCGTGAAGACCGGGAGCGCGATGTATCGCAGGCTGCTCCCGAGGGGTTTCGGCCCGATTGCGAACGGTGGCCGAATCCACTCGACTATCGCAGTGATACTCTCACCACACAAGTATCGCAGTAATTTGTCTTGCTGGCCCCCGGGCTGACGGCGCAGTCTCAGACTGAGACACTGTGGGCGTGGCCAGGGATCATGAGGAGGGGAACATGTCCGCTCCAACCCCAGTAGCAGGCCCGACCGCGGTCCGCCGCCAGCTCGGCCGGCAACTGCGTGCGCTCCGCGATGCCGCCGGGACGTCCGTCGACGAGGTGGTGGCGCATCGTCGACTCGGCATCAGCCGTGCGAAGCTGTTCAAGATGGAGGCCGGCCGCCACCCGGTCAAACCCCAAGACGTCGCGGTGTTGTGCGCGCACTACCAGGCATCGGCGGAGGAAACCGAGCAGCTGACCGCCCTGGCGCTCGCCACGGCCGGTCAAAGCTGGTGGCACGTCTACGGTGACGATGTCCCGGAGTGGTTCAGCCTCTACCTGGAGATCGAGCCGGCTGCAGCCGCGATCCGCACCTACGAAGCCGAGCTAATCCCAGGCCTGTTACAGACACCCGAGTACGCCCGCGAGGTCTATCGGGCACGCAACCCCGACGACGGCGAGATCGAGCGTCGTGTCGCCCTGCGCATGGAACGGCAGGCGATCCTCACCCGAGACAACCAACCGCCGACATTGCATGTCGTGCTCAACGAAGCGGCCGTGCGGCGCGAGGTCGGCGGACCGGACGTGATGGTCGAGCAAATCACTCGGCTTCGCCAGGCGGCCAGCCGACCCACCATCACTATCTCAGTCCTACCCCTCAAGGCCGGCGCGCACGCAGCGATGGAATCAGCATTCGTGATCTTGGACTTCCCGGACCCGACCGATGACCCGTCAGTCGTCTATATCGACTCGCCCAGCTCCGCCGCGTACCTGCAAAAGGCCGCCGAGATCGCCCGTTACGAAGCGATCTTCGGGCATGTGCTCAGCCAAGCCGTTCCCATCCTGGAGTATCAGCCATGACCAACAACAGCCAGCCTCGTAACTACCGCAAAAGCACTCGATCAGGAGGTTCGGGCGGGAACTGCGTCGAGTGGTCACACACGGCGCACGGCGTCTACATCCGTGACAGCAAGAACCCGGACGGGCCGGAGCTGGTCGCCACGCAAGCCGAATGGGCCGACTTCCTGGCTGCCGTCGCGGCTGACCTGGAGCATCCGTGGATCAGCCACGAGCCGGCCGGAGTGCACTTCACCAAGGATGGTCACCGGCTTGAGTTCACCGCCGCCGAATGGACCGCGTTTGTCGCGGGCGTCCACGCCGGCGAGTGTGAGCGCGAGCCCGCCACCGTCTAGAGCCGGTCATCGAGCCGGGGTCGCCACCGGCCTCTATCCTGACCATTGAGGACGCTGTCAGTTCCTCCGTGCTGGCAGCTTCCTCGTGCTTCCCAGACCCTTGCCAACTGAGGTTATGGGCGAGAGTGGCGGGGTGGCCCGCCAACGGGGGGTGCTTTGTCGGCGAAGTGCACGCGGATCGATTGCGGTGCGGCCAGGGCGGGCGCGGGTTCGGCTTCGACGTGGCGCTGGCTGTCGCACTCCCGGAACGGCCCGTGGTCGCCGGTCAGGTCGGCCACGGCCGGGGCGAAATGGTCCCGGTACCAGACCGACAGGCCGGTGCCGGGGTCTAGACGTAGTGCCTCCCACGCCCGCCAGAGCGATTCGAGCCGGTCGAGGGCTAGGGGATGAGCCCACCAGCGGGGGCACCACCGCAGGCCCTCACCGCGCCCTGCAGATGTCTGTCGTTTGTATTCGCCGAACAGCAGCACGAAGACATCACGGACCCACTGGTCAGCATCGCGGTAGACTGGTTTGATCTTCGGTGCGGACGGCCCGGCTGGGGAGTTCTCAGGGCCGGTGTCGTCGTGGTCGCCTTCCAACTGGGCCAAAACGTCGTCAATCGAGGTCACCGCCGGTCACCTCCGGCGGCCGTGTCGAAATTGAACGCGGGCACCGCGGCCAGGGCGGTGCTGTAGTGCTCGCCAGCCGGGTCGTAGCGGGCCAGCGACGCGCGGATCTGCTCGGCGTAGGGAGTCTCCTGCCAGGGTCGCGTGCGGCCGAGGATAACCGGCGCCCCGGACGGGATGACGATGGTGCGGCCGAACGCCAGCGACGCGAGTTCGGCCACGGTCAGGATGCTTTCCTTGCGAGGCTGGAGCGACGTAGACCGGCCGCCGCGACCTGTCGAGACCGAGCGCACCGGCACGTCGCGCTCGCCGATCAGGTCCGAGATCCTCCTGAGGAATGCGGCATCCTTGATGCCGCCGCCGTAGGTGATGATGTTCGCCGCAGCGAACATGCTCTCCATACCCTCGCGACCCCAGACCCCTTCACCCTGCGTGTAGCTCTGCAATACCGCGACAAGCGGCATTCCCCTGCTGCCGTAGAAGCTGAACAGCTGCGGCAGCCGCTTGATTCGGACGACGTTCGCCAATTCGTCCAGAAAGGACACCATCGGTGGGTCCAGGCGACGACCCGGCATCCGCATGGCGGCCTCGCTGCCCGCTTCGTGGACGGCGTCGACGAGCGCCGAGACCAGCGGGGCGGGGGAGCTGGGACCGCCCTCGCTGACCAAGTACAGGGTGTCTGTGCTGGTCACGAACGGCTCGGGTAGGAACTCCGACAGGCCCGGCTGTTCGGTGATCCACCGGGCGTAGGCCGGTTCGAGTAGGCAGACCAGCATTTCCTGCGCGGTGCCGTAGATGCTGCCCCTGAACTTGTCCGGCTTGCTGATGGTGCCCCATAGGGAGCTCGCGGCGCTGGCGGGGCCGCCGTGGCCGGAGCTCTCCAGCAGCTTGGCGGGCTCTTCCTCGCCCGGCCGGGTCGTCCAGTCGTAGACGTCGAGCAGCGTGCGGCCCGACGCTGCGGCCGCGAGAATCAGGTTGGCGAGCAGCGCCTCAGCGAACAGGTCCCACTCGTTCTTTCCGGTGCTGCGTTCGCCCGCGCTGAACGCCGAGGCGAGCCGTCGAGCGTGGGTGATCGAGGTGACCTGCCGCAGGGGGTTGAACCAGCACTCCTGCCGCCGCCCGGTCAGGCCCTGCGGGTCGAACACCCAGACCCGGCCGCGCTGTTCCTGGACGAGGCGGGTCGCGTCGACGAAGTCCGGCTTGTTGCTGGTGGCCAGCACTGGCCCAGGCGCCTCCACGATGCCCGGGATGATCCGGGCGGTCGTCTTGCCCCGCCGGGTGCCGGCCAGTTCGACGTTGGTGGACTCGAAGTCCATGCGCAGCAGCACCTTGTTGGCCACGGTGTAGCACAGCGGGACACCGGTGTCGGCGTCGGTGACCGGCCCCGTCATGCCCGGCCGCAGCCGGGCCGCGCTGGCCCGGACTGCGGCGGGGTCGAGGTTGCCGAGCTCACCGCGACGTCCCATGTGGCCGGCCTTGCGGTCGATCTTCGAGCGGCCGCCGCGCAGGCGCCGCCACAGCAGCAGACCCCCGATCGTGAGCAGCGCCAGCACGAGTAGTTCGCCAGCGAGCACGAGCGTACACATGCCCGTCCATTGCACCTTGCCCGTAGCCACGGCCAAAGTCGCGCCGATGGGGCCGTGCCGACAAGTACGGCCCGTTCGTGGTGGGCGGTGGCCGGATGGGTTACGTGGAAGCACCGGTGGAGGTCCGCGGCAGTCACGGTCAGGTCTGTGGTCTGTGGCCGTTCGGGATCGGCACCGGCGCACCGCTGGTAGGGGTGCCGATGGGCAAGCACCTACGCACGTCCAGCACGGTGTGCTTCGACCCGAGCGTTTCCGGGACGGATAGAACTGGGCATTTTCTGGGCATCTCTGGTTGACTGATGGGGAACCCCGAGGAGGTTCCATGCCGACCACCCCACCGTCCGCCGCGATCCCCGACGACGTGCACGAGGCGATGACCGCCGCGCTGCGCACCTTGGCCCGTCCGGGCCTGCCGTTCGCCCCGGACGTTGTCGATGACGTGCTGCTCGACCTGCCCGGCGTCCGCGCCCGGGCCACGAACCCCGACGACCGCGCGTCGCGGGCGGCCGCGTTCGAGGGTCTGCTGCGCTGGTGCCTGGCCCGCTTCGATGACGAGTCGCTGACCGACGCCGCCCGGGCGCTGTTCGGGCTGCCGCCCGCGGTCAGCGGGACGACCCTCACCCAGCGGCGCGAGGTCGCCGCTGCGGCGTCCGGGCACGAGGTGCACCACTTCCGCAAGCGGATCGAGCCGCGGCTGCTGGGCCTGCTCGCGTGGGCGCTGCGCCGTGACAGCGACGAGTACGCGATGACCCGGGCGCTCGCCCCGCCGCTCGCGCCGGCATCGGCCCGGCCCCGGGTGCCGGCCGACCCGTTCGCGTGGGAGGCCGCTGAGCACGCCGAGCTGCTGTCGCGGTTGTGGAGCGGGGTGTACCTGCTGCGTGCCGAGCTGCTCGGCTTGGCCCGGGCGCGCAGTATGCGCGCCGAGCCCGCCGCCCTGGTCGCCGCCGCGTGCACCGCGCTGCGCCGGTACGGGCAGCTGCTCGCCCTGGCGCAGCGCTACCGGGCCGCGTACGGCGAGGTGCTGCTGCACGCCGACACCGGCCTGACCCCCGAGGGCCTGGCGGACCTCGCCGGGTGGACGCCGCCGCTCAATTCGGGCCAGCGGCAGGCGCTCGCGGCGGCCGCCGCCGACGCGCCCACTGAGTTGGCGTTCCTGGCCACCGTGCCAGGCGAGGTGAGCGCCCGCTGGTGCGAGGCGCTGACCGGCTTCAACCCGGGCACCGCCACCGGCCGCGCCCCCGACCCCACAGACCAGCAGTGACACACCGACCCATGAGGAGAGCAGCGTGACCGAACAGCGGTATGTGATCACCGGCGGGCCGTCCGCCGGCAAGGAAGGCGTGTTCGCCGAGATGGCCGAACGCGGGTTGCCAATCACCGAGGGCGAGCCGGCGCGGGAGATCTACCGGGCGCACCGCGAACGTCTCGGCCGGCACCTGGAGGTGGGCGACCGCCGCGCCTACTCCCGCGAGGTGCTGGGGGCGTTCATCGCCGAGTACCGGGCCCACACCGGTGGGCTGCACTTCTACAACCGGGGCATCCCCGACGGGGACGGATGGGACCGGGCGTTCGGCCTGGACCCGTACCCGGAGCTGCGCGAGGCCACCGAGAAGTACCGCTACGACGGGGTGTTCGTCCTCGATCCTCTGGACGACTTCAACAGCGAGGACGATCTGGTGTGGGCCAAGGAACGCGAGATCGTCCGCGTCCACCAGCTGATCATCCAGGGCTACTACGACGCCGGGTACTCGCCGATCTTCGTGCCCGCCAACGACGCCGCCGCCCGAGTCGACTTCATCCTCGCCAACGTGCCCGCCGCCGCATAGCTGGAGGACCGCGCTGTGACCACCCCCGGAATCGAGTTGGTCAGTCCGAACAACGTCACCGCCAACGCCATGCTCCGCGCCGTCGACATGGTCCGCCCCCGGTTGCAGGCCACCCGGCCCGAGCGGGTCGCCCTGGTCGTCGGTACGCAGATCAACGGGGCGCCGCACCTGGGCACCAGCCTGGTGCAGACTGCGGCGTTCCTGCTCGCCAAGGCGATCCGTCGGACCTTCAACGTCGACGCGATCGTGCGGTTCGGTGCGCTCGACAACGCCCCGCACGACATCCGCCTTGACCCCGAGACGATGCACGCCTACCAGCAGACCTACTTCCACGCGCTCGGCAAGACCCAGATCGGGGAGCTGATCGAGCGCTACTACCGGGCGTTCTTCGACAGCCTCGCCGACGCCACCGGCGTCGACTACGAGGTGGAGACCTACACCGAGCAGCAGGAACAGCCGGCGTTCCGGGCCGAGTTCCTGCACACCCTCGATCGGCTCGACACGATCCGCTGGCCCCTGGCACCGTCGCACGGGGTGGTGCACATCCGGGTGCCGTGCCCGCAATGCGGGTGGGCGGAGAAACGCGCCGAGCGGACCAGGGTGGCCGTGCACCGGCGGATGGACGCCACGTTCAGCGCCGTGTGCACCGACCACGGCCCGTACGAGATAGCCGTCGCCGCGGACGGCGGCGGCTATCTCGATCTGGCCACCCTGTACCGCAACCTCGTGAAGGAGCGGGTGCTGGCCCGCGACCCGGTCACCCTGTCCGTCATGGTCAAAGGTGGCGACTGGGCGTTCGGCTGCCAACTCGTCGACGAGGCCCACCAACAGCTCGGTGGCCTGCTTGCCCCGCCGCGGGTCTTCACGCCGATGGTGCTGACCGACACCGGCGCGAAGCTGTCCAAGAGCCTCATCCGCGAACGCCTGGTCGCGCTGCCCACCGGCGCCCAGCCGTGGATGCTCGACGCCACCGCGTGGGACGGCGGCGTGGACAACTACGTCGACACTCTCGTCTGGCTGGTGTCGAAATTCCTGTCTGACCCGAAGCACTTCTACCGCAGCTACACCACCCAGGAGCTGAACCGCATCATGACCGCGCACCCGATCACCGAGGCCCCGCCGCGCGCCCGGGAGATGAACCTCTACCGCCGTTACTTCGACCTGCTCGCCGCCGGCCGCAAGACCATCGAGGTCCGGGTGCAGTACCCGAACCTGCGCAACCTCGCCCCCGGCCAGCTCATCCGGTTCGTGTGCGGCCGCGACGAGGCGTTGACGAAGGTCAAGCGGGTGGCCCGGTACGAGTCGTTCGAGCAGATGCTCGACACCGAGGGCCCCGACAAGGTCAACCCGGACAGCCCCCGCCACCAGCAGCTTGCGAACATCCGCCGCATCTACGGCCCTGAGAAGGAAGCCCTCGGCGTGCTCGCCATCGAGGTCGAGCTGATCCCCCCAGCACTGAACGTCTGACGGCCAGTCCCCGCCGGACACCGTTGACCTGGGGGTCGGAGGCGTAGCGTGGTGGGGCATCGGAAGGGACCGGCATTCCTCAGCCGGGTGTGTGACGGTGCGAACCTCCGGCTGATCCCGCCGGACACCTCACGCGCGGTGACCAGCACGGGCAGCCCGCATCGAGTGGGCCCGGCATCGACGTAGCCCGCGGGATCGGATCACCCTAGCCGCACGGTGCGGTTTGGGTGCGAGTGGCCCCAGGCGTAACCGAGGGCACGAGCCGACGGAGGAACCGTCATGGCCCGATCAGAACCGACACCGATGGACCACGAGGCCGCCGACCGCATCAGCGCGGCCGCCGACCGCGATCCGCACTCGCCGACCGCTACCAGCGGCTTCGACGACCGAGCGCAGGAAGCCGCCGACCGCAACGATCCACAAGACCCGTACGACTACGACGACGAGTAGCCCCCGCTCCGGGTAGCTGTCCGCCTCCTGGAGTCTGGGGCGGGCACCTACCCGGAGCGGGGGCCCCAACGGATGCAGCCAGTCATGTCAGCAGCTTAAGATCTACTGCCGGTTTGCCGGCGTACTCCAGTGGCCCTGAGTTGTGGCAGGTAGACGTCGAGCGCGACCGCGACGACCTCGGAACGCGAGACCTTCCGGCCGCCAGGCCGCCGATGCCAGATCTCGTTATTGACCCAGCCGCTCAGCGCGTCCATGATGGCCAGCTCTCCGGCCGTGGGCCGGATACGCAGCGGCGCCGGCCGCAGCGGCGCCCCCGACCCCGGCTCTGCCCGGTACGGGAACAGGTCACCCGGGCGAGGCCCGGGCCGCCGCTCCAGCACCAGATCCGGCAGATGCTCGGCGTGCGCACGAAGCGCATTGAGCACCAGTGCGGTGTGGCTGGCGTGCTGAGGCCGCGCCTGCTCGAACCGGCGCATGATCTCCCCCGGGATGCTCAACACCGTGGGCGTGACCATCATCGCCGCCGGGTCCGTTAGGTCGACCTCCAGTTTCGGCAGCGGCGAGCCACCCGTCCGGGCGGGCGAACTGGCGCGAGCCGGCACCGGCCGCGTACCGGAGGCCGGTCGCGGTGACGTGGCCTGCTCGACCCGCTCCCCCGTTATCGGTGCGGCTGTCTCGGGTGCTACCTCGCGAGGTATCTCACGCGCTGTCTCGCGGTCGTCGTCGGGCGCGTCGGCCGGCGCCAGGTTCGCGGCCGCCTGGTCGTCGGCGGTCGCGGGTATCACCTTGGGATGCCGCGGCGGGGGTGGCTCGCGTCGCCGGCGCTCCCGCCGGCCACGAAGCTCGTCTAGGCCGTTACCCGGCTCAGGCTGCGACATAGCGCACCACCTTTTCCCCGACCCGATGCAGTTCCTCGACGAGGGGTCGCGCCCGGGCCGACACCGGGTTGCTCGCGCATATCGCCATCCGGCGCTGCCGCGTGGGCAACCATGAGTAGTTACTGACCGACGGGCCGACCGGGACGAACGACGTCGCCGAGATCCGGCTCAGCCATTTGATGTACCGCTCCGGCGGACTGATCCCGACCTTGTTCGGGATCAGGATGATCCGGTACGACTTCAGCTCGGACACCAGGCCCTCGGTAGCCTCCATCTCCCGCTCGCCGAGCACGGTCGGCACGACGATGCCGTGCGCGGCCGCCACCGCGGCGTACGTCGAGGACTGCGCGCCCGGGTGCGTGTCGACGACCACGGGGCAGCGGTACTCCTCACCCCAGGCAGCGGCCCACGTCTCCAGCGCCTCGGTCAGCTGCTCGTGCGGCGGCTGGTCGATACCGAACTCCGCCGAGCAGGGCACCAAGTCCGGCCGCCACGGTCCCCCGGCGAGGGGCCGCGGTACCCGGCCACGCCCCAGCGCGTCCATCAACGGCGACCCGATCCGGTTCTCCTCCCGGTACCCCCAGGCCCGGGAGGCGTTGCCCCGGTCCCAGTCGAGATCAATCAGGACCGCGCCGAGCAGGTACGCCAGCTCGTACGCCAGCAGCGTCTTACCGATCCCGCCCTTGTACCCGGCAACAACGATGATCTTTCCGGTCAGATCGGCCGGGGTCATGCCCAGCGTGGCCAGCCACGCGCCCTTGCCCGCCCCGGACTCCCGGGCGCTGTGCCGCCCGCCCGGTATTCCGTCCTGTTCGACCAGCGCCGCGGCGCTTTCCACGTCATCGACCACGGCGACCCCTCCGCCCGAGACTGCATTGCAGCCTCCATACCAGGTTTCGGCGCTCAGTGCACGCGACACGTCGCACCTCCACCGGCAGCGTTATGGATGGTTACATGCGTGGTCTATCTCATGAGCTATCTCATGCATCATCTCACGTACTATCTCGCCGGATCAGGTGTACGAGCGTTGGGCTCCGGGTTTAGGCGGCGCGGCCTGCCTGGGTGGCGTGGGCGATCGCGCGGCGCAGCGCGGACAGCGACACGAGCCGGTCGTTCTCCAGCTCGGTCAGGCCCACCTCGATCCACTCGCGGATCAGGGTGGAGGACTTCACGCCGGCGACCTCGGCGGCCGCGCGGACCCGCTGGTCCAGGTCGACGGGCAGGCGCACCCCACGCATGACCATCGGTTCAGCCTCCGCCGCTGGCGGCAGCTCTACGGGGGCCGTGTCGTCGTACTCGACCTCACCACTGGCGAACGCCTCGGCCGCCCGCACCACGTCCTCGCTCATCTCCCATGCCTCGAACCGCTTGAGCTCCGCCGGGGTCATCTCCCGCGCCCCGATGATCTGCTGGTCGAACTCGCCCACCTTGCGCACCGCCACCACGAGGGGCCGCCCGGCGTGGGTGCGTCCCATGACGGCGATGAACCGCACGCTGCCGCTGGTGGCGGCAAGGGGCAGACTCCGCCGCGCCGCGAGCACCTGCGCGACCTCGTACGGCTCGACACCGAGCAACGCGGCCAATGCCTCAGGCAACCAGTCGTATCCCACACGGCCAGTGTAAAACGTTCGGTTGACGGGGGCTGAGCCTCGATCCACGTGTGTCACGAACGTTGAAGGGAGCTTGATGTAGGAGGAGCTTCTGGGTGCGGTGCTGCGTAAGAGATGAGGGTTGGCCCCTCGGAGTCGGGCCTGCGGGGGCAGGCTTCAAACCGCCCACTGCTGCGTTGGCTGAAGACTGTCGTGGTGAGCGTGTGGGAGAAGGCGCACGTGATGCGTCAGGTGGGGATCAGGAAGACGAGTGTCGTAGCTGTTGAGGTGCCGAAAGAGGCTCGGATGGCATCGAAACCGGAGCATGTGGATAAGTGGGCACGCCGAGCATCCTGCTCCCCACACCATGCGGTTTCGGTATCTCCACCGCGAGCACCGGCGGCGGGAAGTAGCTCCCCGAGGACATCCGGTTCCAGACCCGATACAGGTTGTTCTTCAGGTCGGCCTCGAAGTCCTCAACCGAGCAGCCATCCACCCCAGCGGCGCCCTTGTTCGCCCTGACCTTCTCCCACGCCTCCCATACTTCCCGCTTCGAGATCTCGAACGACTTGCCTGCTGACTTCAGCTCGCTCACGCGACTCCTCCCAGACCCGAAGGGCCCGGTTGATCGAACGAACAAACCACGGATGACCTGACCCCTTGGCTCCAGGGAGTGTCAAGTTAACGGCTGATCTTGGTTGTTGAGGTGGTCAGTTGTTGGCCGGGGTGAGCCGGCCTTCGAAGGCGATCTGGAAGGCGTTCAGTGGTGCTTTCCAGCGCATGGTCCAGCGTCGGCGGCCGGCTCCGGTCGGGTCGAGGCTCATCAAGGCCATGTAGACGCACTTGAGTGCGGCCTGCTCGTTCGGGAAGTGGCCACGAGCTCGCACGGCCCTGCGGATACGGGCGTTGACGGACTCGATCGCGTTCGTGGAGCAGATGACCTTGCGGATCTCCACGTCGAAGGCGAGGAACGGCACGAACTCCGCCCACGCGTTCTCCCACAGCTTCACGATCGCCGGATACTTACGGCCCCACGCCTCGGCGAACTCGAGGAACCGCTCGGTGGCGGCGTCCTCGGTCGCCGCGGTGTAGACCGGCCGCAGCGCTTTGGCGATCTTGTCCCAGTCCTGCCGGGCGGCGTAGCGGAACGAGTTGCGCAGCAGGTGCACCACACACGTCTGCACGATCGTGCGCGGCCACACCGTCTCCACCGTCTCCGGCAGTCCCTTGAGCCCGTCACAGACCAGCATCAGCACGTCGGCCACGCCGCGGTTCTTCAACTCGGTGAGCACGTGCAGCCAGTACTTGGCGCCCTCGCCGCCGTCACCGGCCCAGATACCGAGGATGTCGCGGTGGCCGTCGACGGTGACCGCCATCGCGAGGTAGATCGGCCGGTTCGCGACCTGACCGTCCCTGATCTTGACGTTGATGGCGTCGATGAACACGACCGGGTAGACCCGGTCCAGGGGCCGGTTCTGCCACTCGGCCATGCCGTCCATGACCTTGTCGGTGATCGTGGAGATGGTCTGCTTCGACACCTCAGCGCCGTAGACCTCAGCCAGGTGCGCGGCGATCTCGCCGTGGGTCAGGCCCTTGGCCGACAGCGACAGGACCATGTCGTCGACGCCGGTCAGACGCCGCTGCCGCTTACGCACGATCTGCGGCTCGAACGTCCCGGCGGCGTCGCGTGGGACCCGCACCTCGACCGGCCCGACGTCGGTGAGCACCGTCTTGGTCCGGCTGCCGTTACGGGTGTTCCCGCTACCCCGACCCGCCGGGTCGTGCTTGTCGTAGCCGACGTGGTCGGTGATCTCCCCATCCAACGCCGACTCGAGGACCCGCTTCGTCAGCTGCTGCAGCAGCCCACCCTCGCCGGTCAGCTTCAACCCGTCACCACGAGCCCGATCGACCAGCATCGCGATCAACTGCTCATCCGTGACCGCACCCACCGGCTCCACGGCCGGCTGTCCCACGGTGGTCTCGGTCGTCATCTGGCGTCTCTCCCTTGATCGGTCGATCAGCCGTTATTTGTACAGTCCCCATGGCCGAGTATCGCCAGCAGACGCGACCCTGCCCGGCCCGCTAACTCCTTGACGACGGCTTTGACCTGCCTGTTCAAACGGGCTGTGCGGCGCTGGTATCGCTCCAGCACCCCGGGAACCTGTTCACAGAAGGTGTGGCGGCAGCCGCGCGTGGGGCACACCAGACGCCGCACCCGCACACGGACCACCACCCGGCGCCCGTCGACCGGAACGTCGGCGACCGTCCGCCAGTGATAGCCGTGCACCCGTCCGGACGAGGCCCCGCACCTCGGGCAGACCGCAGTGTCACGCGGCGTCCGGGCCCGCACCACGATCCGCTCACCCTCGTCGGTCACGTCCTCGATGACCAGCGGGGACAGCCCCGAGAACACCGTCCGTACAAGCCTGTTGACATCCTCCACATAGGAACAACGACACCCGCCACCCTCCGTCACCACCGAAAGTGAGACAGGGCCGTTATTTGTACAGTCCCGGGACTGCTCGGTCGCCTGTCCGGCCTGGTATGACTTACCGCCCCTGTCGTATGGATGATCCGGGGGTGTTGTCGCCGGGCCGGGTGGCGTCGACGGACCGCTGATAGGGACACGGCCGCCCGTGACTTGGGGTAGGTCTCTTCGTAACGTGGGTGCCGGCAGTCGACGCCAGACTGGCGACCGAGCCGAGACGGGCGCAGCCTTTGGATGATCATCCAGGTGTCGAGTCTGGGAAGATCAAAGAGGACCACGCCCGTTGGCACCATCATCGCTGATTGACGTGTTGGCCGTGCACGCGGACCGCCTGTTGGACGAGCCGTTACCGGGCCAGGGCAGGGCAAACCTGATCACGGCGTTGACGGCTGTGCCGGACCGGCGTGACCCTCGCGGTGTCGTGCATGCGCTGCCCCCGGCGCTGGCCACGGCGGTCGCGGCGGTACTGACCGGCGCCCGATCCGCGGCGGCGGTCGCGGAATAGGCCGCTGACACAGCGTGGACGGCAAAACCTTCGAGGCAGCGGCCCGGCCGGTGCCCAGGTGCATCTGCTCGCCGTGCTGGATCAGCACACCGGAACCGTCCTGGCCCAGGTCGATGTCGACGGCAAGACCAACGAGCCGTGAACGGCAGTTACCCGAACATGCAATGACCCTGAAACACGCCCTGGCCAGGATGAAGTGCTTCAAGATCCTGCGCGACTACCGCCGCGCCGCCCACACATTGACGTATGCCGCCTCCGGCATAGGTCAACCTCCACAACATCATCCTCACTGGCTGACCACCGGCCCGGTACCAGGCGATACCTTCAGCTAGTTACGAGACGTCCCTTAAACGCTGGATGCGTCAAGAATATCGCTACTGATCTCTGTATACCGGATCAGTCGCTGAAGTGCCGCCGAAACTCCCCTAAGCTGCGCAACACCCCCGATAATCACTTTTTCCAGGTTGTTTTTCGCCTCATAGACCGCCGGAATAATATCCTCGTCCCCACCTAGCACGAGGACTCCATCGGTGTGGTCAGTGTCCCCATTCATCATCAGTTGAACAGCGAAGTTGGAATCGGTCCGCTTTTCAACAAAGTCGCTCCAGACGTGTCCACATTTAGGGCAAGTTGTATTTCTCGGCTTGTATTCGCCGAGGAAAACGTTAACCCCTTCGGTGTCTTCTCGCATCAGATCTCTCATGTGCCCATCACGTGTACGGGCCCACTGTCCCCACTCGTTCGGTTTCATGGCACCGAACATCCACACAGTTTGGATGTCATAGTGCGGTGGGTCGAGATCTTCGTACAGGTCGTCAAGGACGAGCTTCCCTAGCTTGAAAAAATCGAACCACTCGTAAGTGTTCGGATAACGCCCCTTGACATTGCCAAAAAAATTAGCCTCGTCGATATAGATATCCCATTTTGTTGTCCGATCTTTAAACTTCGGCATAGGCGGAATCCCGGGGCCCTCGATGTGATACGGGTTCATGCTTCAATCCTTTCATGTTTACCGAAATGCATCCGTTAATTTGGCAACGCACCATACGCGCCTGTGCGCTGCCAGTAACCATACGGGATGAAACAATGAAGATTCTACGGAACACCGAACTTCGGGGGCCGGCCGGGTACTTAGCTCGCCAGGGTGCGATGACTGTAGTACGCGGCGTAGATACTGTCAGCCTATGTATTGATATCCCTCTTGCTATTCTAGCATTTCTTCTTGTTTGCTGGCGCTCTGGCCACGAACGTTCAGGATCCCCGGGGGCAGGGCTATTGCATTGTCGTGTTGCTGCTGGTCACGGTCGGTTTTCCGGTAGTCACGGCGTCGATGAGCTCGTGTGGGCGGTGACTGGCCCGGCGAGTTGCTTCGGCGATGTTGGTGGCGCCGTCGGTGTGGTGGTATCCGATTGCGGTGTTACGGAGGGTGGCGAACACGGCAGGACCGTTGTGGGTCCTGGCCTGGTGGGCGTCTTCACGTAGCGTGACGTCTCGGACGTGATGTAGGCGGTTCTCGATATGCCATTCAGAGCGCGCCCAGGTGCCGAGGTCGGCGGGTTGGGCCTGGTCGGCGGGCAGCGAGATAGTCAGGTACTCCGTTTCGCGAGTGGTCTTGCCCTTGATCGTGCGGGTCCGGGTGATCCGGACGGCCTGTTCGGCGTTGGGAAAGCCCAGCCCGCCGGGGGTCTTGACGGTGAGTGCCTTGACGGTGCGGGTCTCTTTGCGGCCGTGACCGGTCTCGCGGGTCTGTGCCCCGACCGGGACCTGCGCCCAGGGCAGGGCCTTGAGCTGGGCGAACAGCTTGGGTTGGTTGGCCTTGATCGGGACCATCAGATGAGCGTCGGCGGAGGCGAGCAGATCGGCGTGCCCGGTCTGGGCGTGCAGCGCGTCGGCGACGACCAGGACGTCCTTCAGGGATCCCAGCACGGCCGCAACCAGGCGTAGTAGTGGGGTGAACGCCGGGATTTCGTTCGACTTCGCCGTGATCTGAACCTGGGCGAGCACGATCCCGGTGCTGGTGTCGTAGGCCGAGAGCAGATGCACCTGCCGCCCGTCGGCGAGGCGGGCACCCCGGGCGACCTTCCCGTCGATGGCGATGACGAGTCGCCCCCGGCGCCCGCCGATCACGACCGGCCCGGCCCGCTCCCGCAACCAACACGCGAGGACCTGCGACAACACCTCGGCGTCGAGCCGGATCAGCAGCCGCCACACCGTCGTCGCGGCCGGTACCCGGCCGTCGAACCCGAGCCGGGTCCACACCGACTCGTCCTGGAAGCGCATCCAGTCCGCGACCGCGGCGAACGTGCACGCCCCGGCGAGTACCGCGCACACCGCCGCCGCCAGGACACTGACCAGCGGATACCGCCGGCCCCGCGGATCGCGCGGGTCGTTGATGACCGCCAACGCCACGAACAAGCTGCGGCGGTCACTGTCACGGTCGCTACCGGTGACCACAACCGGTGACGGCAGGCTGGGGGGTCGGTGCGGCAGCACGATCTCGGTCAGTGATGATGACATCAGCGGGTACGGTCCTGTTCTCGATCACGGTTGTCTTCGCAAACACCATGATCACCAACGGGCCGTACCCGTCCCACATGGACCCCGGACCTCGCCGAACCCCCTGCGAAACCCCAGTTCAACCGCCCTTTGATCGACTACACAACAGCCCTGCCCCGGGGGGGTGTCCCTATGGGTTTTGTCAAGCCGCGAGGCGGGGTTTGTCCGCCGGTTTCGGCTGGTATGGGGTCTTGGTGCGCAGCATGGCGTGTAGGACGTCGACGCGGCGTCGGGCGAGGCAGATGAGGGCGGCGTTGTGTTTCTTGCCCTCGGCGCGGTTGGGTCGGCCCGAGGCGCGGTGCCGGTCTTTCGACCGGTCCGTTTCCTCGGGCCGCCCGCCGAACCCGGCGTGCCCATTACTGAGCACCGGGCTCTCCACAAGTCCCGATCGGCGCGGGTCGTCGCTCAGCTTGCCGGGGTCCACGGCGTGGGGATCTTCGCGCCCCGGTAGCGGTAGCGGGTGGTCCGCACCTTCCCGGGGTCGAATAGTGTCATCTCGCCGTCAGCCGGCCACCAGCCGCCGGCGCAGAAGCGCCGACGGAGGTTCCTTCCAGGTGATCTTTCGGTGTTTGCGCCGGATCCATCCCATCACCCGTTCCCAGGCGTACTTGGACAAGTATTGGAAGGTCGAGCTGGACACTGAGCTGATCTCAGCGACGCAAATGTGTTGATTGGTGCGACACGGGCGAAGGTGCTGAGATTGGACGGTACTGGAACGGGGCGCGGAGTCCTCGGTAGGTAGTTCTCACCACAAGATCACCTACACGGTGAGGACTCCGCGTGATCGCATATCGTGCCACGATCGACGTGCCCAGGGAACTCGTGCAGTACCTCGGCCGGCTACTCGCCGCCGAACGCCGAGCCAGGGGAACCCGGCGCGACACCCGCGCCTTGACCTGCTTCTACCAGGCACTTCTCGTGCTCGTCTGGTTCCGCAAAGCCGAGGACCTGACCCTGCTGGCCGCCGGTTTCGGCATCTCCCGGGCCACGGCGTACCGCTACCGCGACGAAGGCGTCGCCGTGCTCGCCGCCCAGGCAACCGACCTGCACACCGGCTACGCCGCGTCGCCGACGACGGCTGGTCGTACGTCATCCTCGACGGCAAGCTGTTCGACTGTGACCGGCTCACCGAAACCACCCTGTCGGTCAGGGGCGAGACCATCGACGCCTGGTATTCCGGAAAGCACCGCGACTTCGGCGCCAACATTCAAGCCCAGGGCCCCGGAGTAGTCCGCGAATGTCCCTTTTGGCCTGACGTTGTCCTGAGGGACGTGACCGGATGAGGAGCGAGCACGACACCTGTGGATCATGGTAACTACTCAGGTTGGCGGTCCATGCTGATTTGATCTTGGCGGGGTTGTTGGGCAGGATGTCCGGGTGCCGGAGATGTCGTCCATCGTGGAGCTGCTGGAGCGGCTTGCCGTGCTGGAGCAGGCCCTGGCGCGGGCGAACGCGCGGATCGAGGCGCTGGAGGCGGAGAACGCCGAGTTGCGGCGTCGGTTGGGGCAGAACCCGCGGAACTCGAGTATGCCGCCGTCGGCGCAGGGGCTGGGTAAGCCGGCGCCGAAGTCGTTGCGGGGCCGGTCCAGGCGCCGTTCGGGTGGCCAGGACGGTCATCCGGGCCGGACGTTGCGGCAGGTCGAGGATCCGGACGAGACGGTTCGGCACGAGCCGGTCGCCTGCGGTGGCTGTGGTGACTTGCTCGCCGAAGCGCCGCTGGCTGCGGTGACCCGTCGTCAGGTGTTCGAAATCCCGCCGGTCACGGCGCGGGTGGTCGAGCATCGGCTCAACACGCGCCGCTGCGCCTGTGGGGTGCTCACCCGCGCGGACGGCCCGGCCGGGGTGGACGCGCCGGTGCAGTACGGGCCCAGGCTGGCCGCGATCGTGGTGTATCTGCTGGTCGCCCAGTTCGGGGCGCAGAAACGCGTCGCGCAGACCGTCGCCGATCTGTTCGGGGTGCCGATCTCTGCGGGCAGCGTCGCCGAGCTGACCGCCCGCGCCGCCGTGCGGCTCGAGGGGGACTTCCTGACTGCGATCCGCACCGCGCTGACGGCGGCGCCGCTGGCGCATTTCGACGAGACCGGGTTTCGGGTCGCCGGGAAGCTGCACTGGGTCCAATCCGCCTCGACCGGCAAGTACAGCCTGCTCTACGTGCACCCGAAACGGGGTCGGGACGCGATCGACGCCGGCCAGGTCCTGCCGTCGTTCACCGGGATCGCCGTGCACGACGCCTGGGCCCCCTATGACTGCTACCCGCAGGCCACCCACGCCCTGTGCTGCGCCCACCTGCTCCGGGAACTGACCGCCGCCGGCGAACTCGACCCGTCCGCGACCTGGGCCGGCCAGGGCATCCAGGCCCTGCTGGACCTCAAAACCGCCGCGGACCAGGCTGTCGCGGCAGGCCGCGACCACATCGAGCCCGCCATTCTGGCGGCCGGGGTCGCCGCGTTCCGTCACGCCGCCCTGGCCTCGTCCGTTCAGAGCGGATTTGATTCATCGAGGGTCATGAAGGAAAGGTGCGCCTGGCCTGCAAGGATGTGAGTGTCTACGTCATGTCCACAGCAGAGTCGGGTGCACCTTTCTGGTGAGTAAGAGTAGCGGGTGGGATCAGCGGCTGCAGGTCGCGGCGGGTGGGAAGGGTTTGGTCGGGCATGCCGGCGCGGTTTTGCTGCGGCGGTGCGCGGACCGGACCGGGCTGGCCTGGGCGTTGAACGCGGTGCTGCCTCGCGGTGCGGGGCCGGGGTGGTGGGACCGGGGCACGGTCTTGATCTGCCTGGCGACCGCGATCGTGCTCGGCGCGACCAGCATGTCCGACATCGGGCTGCTCGCCCATCAGGCGCTGGTGTTCGCCGAGCCACCGTCGGAAGCGACCGTGCGCCGTGCTCTGGCCGGCCTCGACGAGACCGCCCTGCGCCGGATCGCCAAGGCGCGGGCGAAGGCCCGCGCCCGGGTCTGGGAGCTTCTCGAGCGCCGGCCGCAGGGGTTTCCGTGGCTGCTGGTGGCGGGCAAGCTGCTGACCGGGTGGGTGGTCATCGATCTGGACGCCACCCTGATCACCGCTCACTCCGACAAGCAGGGCGCGGCGGCCACGTTCAAGAAAGGCTTCGGGTTCCACCCCCTCGGGGCGTGGTGCGCGAACACCAGTGAGAGCCTGGCCATGCTGCTGCGGCCGGGCAACGCCGGCTCGAACACCGTGGTTGATCACATCCGGGTGTTGGGTGAGGCGGTCGCCCAACTGCCGGTCAGATACCGGCGCAAGATCCTGGTGCGGGTCGACGGGGCCGGCGCCACCCACGACCTGGTGACCCACCTGGAGCAGATGAACCGGCTGTGGCGCAGCGTGAAGTTCACTGTCGGCTGGACGATCACCGACGCCGACGAGACCGCGATCGCCGTGCTGCCCGCCGATGCCTGGACCAGCAGCCTCGAACCCGACGGTAATGCCACCGATCAGGCGCAGGTCGCCGAGCTGACCGGCCTCAACCAGCGGGTCGGCAACTGGATCGACGGGCTACGGCTGATCGTGCGGCGGACCAGACCGTCCACCCGACACGTCAGGAACCTAACCGACCTGGAGAAACGTACCGGCTGGCGGTACGCGATCGTCGCCACCAACATCCGCCGCATCCACGGCGTGGCCGGCTCTCACCAGCCGCAATGGCTCGACGTGCTGCACCGTTCGCACGCCGGAGTGGAAGATCAGGTGCGCACGAACAAGGCCATGGGCCTGCGAAACCTGCCCTCGAAGGCCTGGACCGTCAACCGCGGCTGGGTCCTAGCCGCGAACATCGCCGCCGATCTGGCCGCCTGGACCCGACTGCTCGGCCTGCACGACCAGCCCGACCTCGCCGACGCCGAACCCGGCACCCTGCGCTACCGGCTGCTGCACCTACCCGCCAAGCTGGCCAGCCACGCCCGCCGGAAGATCCTGTCCATCCCCGACACCTGGCCCTGGGCTGAGGCGTTCCAACTCTGCTGGCACCGCCTAGGCCTGATACCCCCGCCGACCTGACCCGTCCCCCCGGCCCTACCAGCAGAGAAACCACCCGGACCTGGAGAACCGGCGCCCGCGCAGCGACACGCGCCGACCCCGACCCCCAACCGCGTGGGACAAAACGGTCAAACCGAAACGGACGGCGAGGGATCAAAACCCTCTGACGAATCGAGGCCAGGCACGACGACGGTCTGCGCGTCGAGCGCGGTGAGGATCTGCGCGACCAGGCGTACGCCTATGCGTGGCGCACGCTTCTTGACCATCTCGACCAGTTTCGTCCGGCCGGCCTTGCGCAGCCCGGCTGGTCCACCGCACTGCGACAGCAGCTCCAGCACGGCTGGATGCTGCAGTTTCGGGCCCAGGACCCGCTCCAGCGGCGGGTGGATCTGGGTGAGCAGACCACGAATCCGGTTGGAGATCCGGGTGACCTCGCCGGCGAGGTCGTCGTCGTAGCCGACCAGGACTTCCAGCTCAGCGAGGGCGTCGTCGCCGGCGTCGACGCGACGCAGCGTGTGCGGCAGGGTGCGGGCGGCGTCGGCGATCACGTAGGCGTCGCGGGCGTCGGTCTTCGCGGTGCCGGGGTGCAGGTCGGCCAGTCGGCGCATGACCAGGCCGGGCAGGTAGGCCACCTGATGCCCACACACGCGCGGGCCACCGCCACGGGCAGCGCGCCGATCGATGCGGGCTGGTCGACCACCATCAGGACCCGGCCGTGCCGGGCGAGCTTGTCGAACAGTTTCCGCAGGCCGGCCTCGGTATTGGGCAGCGTAGCGTCGTGCAGCCGCTTCCCTTCCGGGGTTAGCGCGACCGCATGGTGTCCTTCCTTGCCGACATCCAGTCCGATAAAGACGCCGTACTCGTCGTACAACGCTGTGCCTCCCCAACTGCTACCGTGGCTCGGCCGCTGGTCAGCGTCGGACTGCCGGCATCCACGTTACGAAGAGACCTACCCCGCACGCGGGGCGGCCGGGTCCCTATCAGCGGTCCGCCGACGCCACCCGGCCCGGCGACAACACCCCCCGGATCATGCGTACGACAGGGGCGGTTAGTCATACCGAGCCGGGCGACCGAGCAGTCCCCGGCTGGGGACGATCAAAAAGGTAACGGGTCGGGATCCTGCCCGATGGTTTGGTGCTGCGCCGCTCTACGGGTGGATGTGTGGTGTCGCCTACACCGAGCGGATATGACAGGAGTACGCTCGGAGTATGAAAGACGAACGTCATCGGCTGACTATCTCCGTACCCCCGGACGTGGCCGAACGCCTTGCCGACGAAAAGAACGCATCGGCATTCGTCACCGAACGCGTCCGCACCCACATACGGCTGGAGGCCCTGCGCCGCGACCTAGCCGCAGCCGGCATCCACGTCACTCAACGAGGCGTGGCCGAGGCCCGCGCCCGCCGGTACGTTATGCAGGCCCAATGGCCGCAGGAGCGCTACGCGGCCCTGGAACAGCGGGTGAGCGCCGCAGCCCGGGGTGAGCAGGCCGAACCGCAGGCACCGGCCGCGTGACCCCTGACCAGGGGCCGTCACCGGTCACCCTGATCTTGGACCGGTCGGCGCTGGTGGCCTACGCCGTGAACCGTTCCATCCACGTGGGTGAACCGCTACACGAGGTCATCGAGGACGGCAACCTGTTCGGGGTCACCGCCGTCACCGTGGCAGAGGCCGAGACGCTGGTGACCGACCGCAAGGACTGGCAGGTGCTGCGCCAGCTACTTGGCCGGGACGCCTGCCTGGTGCTGCCCACCCGGGGCGACACATGGCGGGAACTGGCCTACTGGCGCGCGGTGACCGGCCGCGGGGACCTGGCCACCACGGTGCTGGCGGCGCTGGAGCACCGCGCGTCAATCCTGAGCGCGGACGCCAACCGGTACGGCCCAGAGGGCCACCTTCCGGTCATCTACATACCGCAGTGACCGGATGAGCTGCCCGGGGGACACTGGAAATAACGGCCCTGTCTCAAGGGACTGTACAAATAACGGCTGATCGACCGATCAAGGGAGAGACGCCAGATGACGACCGAGACCACCGTGGGACAGCCGGCCGTGGAGCCGGTGGGTGCGGTCACGGATGAGCAGTTGATCGCGATGCTGGTCGATCGGGCTCGTGGTGACGGGTTGAAGCTGACCGGCGAGGGTGGGCTGCTGCAGCAGCTGACGAAGCGGGTCCTCGAGTCGGCGTTGGATGGGGAGATCACCGACCACGTCGGCTACGACAAGCACGACCCGGCGGGTCGGGGTAGCGGGAACACCCGTAACGGCAGCCGGACCAAGACGGTGCTCACCGACGTCGGGCCGGTCGAGGTGCGGGTCCCACGCGACGCCGCCGGGACGTTCGAGCCGCAGATCGTGCGTAAGCGGCAGCGGCGTCTGACCGGCGTCGACGACATGGTCCTGTCGCTGTCGGCCAAGGGCCTGACCCACGGCGAGATCGCCGCGCACCTGGCTGAGGTCTACGGCGCTGAGGTGTCGAAGCAGACCATCTCCACGATCACCGACAAGGTCATGGACGGCATGGCCGAGTGGCAGAACCGGCCCCTGGACCGGGTCTACCCGGTCGTGTTCATCGACGCCATCAACGTCAAGATCAGGGACGGTCAGGTCGCGAACCGGCCGATCTACCTCGCGATGGCGGTCACCGTCGACGGCCACCGCGACATCCTCGGTATCTGGGCCGGTGACGGCGGCGAGGGCGCCAAGTACTGGCTGCACGTGCTCACCGAGTTGAAGAACCGCGGCGTGGCCGACGTGCTGATGCTGGTCTGTGACGGGCTCAAGGGACTGCCGGAGACGGTGGAGACGGTGTGGCCGCGCACGATCGTGCAGACGTGTGTGGTGCACCTGCTGCGCAACTCGTTCCGCTACGCCGCCCGGCAGGACTGGGACAAGATCGCCAAAGCGCTGCGGCCGGTCTACACCGCGGCGACCGAGGACGCCGCCACCGAGCGGTTCCTCGAGTTCGCCGAGGCGTGGGGCCGTAAGTATCCGGCGATCGTGAAGCTGTGGGAGAACGCGTGGGCGGAGTTCGTGCCGTTCCTCGCCTTCGACGTGGAGATCCGCAAGGTCATCTGCTCCACGAACGCGATCGAGTCCGTCAACGCCCGTATCCGCAGGGCCGTGCGAGCTCGTGGCCACTTCCCGAACGAGCAGGCCGCACTCAAGTGCGTCTACATGGCCTTGATGAGCCTCGACCCGACCGGAGCCGGCCGCCGACGCTGGACCATGCGCTGGAAAGCACCACTGAACGCCTTCCAGATCGCCTTCGAAGGCCGGCTCACCCCGGCCAACAACTGACCACCTCAACAACCAAGATCAGCCGTTAACTTGACACTCCCGACCACGGCGGGCGGCCGCGCCGGCGCGAGCAGGTCGGGACGTCACCGCGACCGCGCGCGGGCGGTGACCACGCCACTCGGTAGTAGAAATGGACACGGCCCGGCCGGCGCGGGTGTTGCCTTGCGCGGGCCGGCGGCCGCCGCCGGACCACCTGGCCGGGGCTGGTGTGCGACAGGTGCGAGACGTGCCCACGGTGCGCCTCAGCCTGGCGCACCGGATCCGGGCTGCGTGGCCTCGGGCCAGTCGTCCACTTCGGCGGCCGAGATCGCGCGGGCGGTGGTGTGGTCGCCCCGGGCGGCGTCCGCCGTAGCGGTGAGGGCCGCACGCCGGGTGGATCCGCGTCCGGCCCGTTCGGCGCGGGCGGCCTGGTCCCGCTCGTCCCACTCGGTGCGGGCGGTGGCTAGTGTCCTGCGCCGGAAATTCGCCTAATAAGTGGGTAGGGTGACGGGATGCCGAGAACTGGGCGTCCCACTGCGCCGGTGACGCTGACCGACGAAGAGCGAGCGACGTTGACGCGGTGGGTACGTCGGGCGAAGTCGTCGCAGGTCCTGGCGATGCGTTCGCGGATCGTCCTGGCGTGTGCTGACGGTGCGTCGAACACCGACGTCGCAAGGGATCTCGGAGTGCATTTGTCCACGGTGGGCAAGTGGCGGCGGCGGTTTCTGAAGCTGCGGCTGGACGGACTGATGGACGAGCAGCGACCAGGCCGCCCGCCGTCGATCAGCCTCGACCAGGTCGAGGACGTGGTGGTGACGACGTTGGAGCAGGCGCCGCGCAACGCCACCCACTGGTCGCGCACGTCGATGGCCGAGAAGTCGGGGTTATCGAAGTCCACGATCGGGCGAATCTGGCGGGATTTCGGCCTCAAGCCCCACCGTGCCGAGACCTTCAAACTGTCCACCGACCCGCTGTTCATCGAGAAGGTCGTCGACGTCGTCGGGCTCTACCACAACCCGCCCGAGCGGGCCGTCGTGCTCTGCGTTGACGAGAAGAGCCAGATCCAGGCACTCGACAGGTCCCAGCCGGTCCTGCCGATGATGCCCGGCATGCCCGAACGGCGCACCCACGACTACACCCGCAACGGGATCACCAGCCTGTTCGCCGCGTTCAACATCGCCGACGGCCATGTGATCAGCGAGTTGCACCGCCAGCACCGCGCCGTCGAGTTCAAGAAGTTCCTGACCACCATCGACAAAGCGGTGCCAGCCGAGTTGGACGTGCACCTGGTCTGCGACAACTACGGCACCCACAAGACCCCGGCCGTGCGGGCCTGGCTGGCCCGCCACCCCCGGTTCCACATGCACTTCACCCCGACCGGCTCGTCCTGGATCAACCAGGTCGAACGCTGGTTCGGCCACCTCACAGAGCAGAAGATCCGCCGCGGCGCCCACAAAAGCGTCCAAGCCCTGGAAGCCGACATCCGCTCCTGGATCGCCGACTGGAACCGCGACCCACGGCCGTTCACCTGGACAAAGACGGCCGAAGAGATCCTCGAATCACTCGCACGATTTTGTAGGCGAATTTCCGGCGCAGGACACTAGTGTCCCGCGCTTGAGGTTCGCTTACAAAGTGCTGCGATGCTGTCGAGGATCTCGTCCGCGGTCTTGGTCCACACGTACGGGCGTGGGTCCTGGTTCCAGTTGGTGCCGGGCAGCGGCCGCCGCTGCGAAACCGGCCCCTGACTGCCAGCGGTGTCGCTGGCGCGGTTCACTGGCCGCTCATCCGCCTGACGCGAGGTAGCTGGATATACCACTCAACTGCAGCGGACACAAGAGCCGAGCGAGATGCAGCGCCCACCTGACCTACGAGATCCTCCAGCACGGCGAGCTCGCTATTCGTCAGTTGCACAGGCCACAGGACCCGACTCGGGCCTCCGACGTTGCGGGAGGGGCGTCGGCTTGCCCGCCGTGGCGGGAAACGGCTGCCCGCCGGACGTTCGACGATCTGCCGGTCTCGCACGACCTGCTCCAGCATATCGCTGTCGATGGCCACATCGATCGCATCCATGACGATGGTTGCGTATGTGACGGTACGGGCGGCCGACAGCCGTTTGGCTGCCGCTGCGGCATCGCGGTCGAGGTAGATCGATACCTGCAGCGATGGCTCGACCAGCACGGCGTCACTGGCAGCCCCGTATCGAGCTGGGGGCGCGGCCGATGCCGCGGAACCCGACCGTTCGCCAGCGCTCTCGGTGCGCGGTGAGCGCGCTTCTGGCCTGTCCCGGCTGTGGCGCCCGGTGACGGGAGCGGGAGACTCCTTCGAGTCCGAGGGTTCCAGCCGCTCAGCGCCGCTGTCCCTTTCGCCAAGGACCTCAGACCGCTCTGCCAGCGGGATGACAGCAGCCTGATGGCTAGGCGGTTCGCCCTGCGCGGGAGCCTTCGGCGCAGGAGGGGCCTCGACCGGCTCCTCGGTCCCCTTCGACGCGCCATCAGCGGTGCCCGGCGGCGAACCGGCTGGCCTAAGAGCAGCGTGCAGCCCGCTCTTGTCGCGTTTGCGGCGACTGAGGCGGGGCGTAGGCGCAGGCGTCGTGGTCGGCTCGGATGTCACGAGTTCACCGCCTCTTCCTTGAGTGCCCGGCCGAAGATCTCCTGGACCGCCTGTTCGTAGTCAGCGGCCAATGCCTCTGCGGTCGTGTCAGTGATGGACACCAGCCCACCGAGGGTTCCGGCCAGTTCCTTGCGGAGCTGCGGCCATTGAGGACTCTGAACAGAGTCAGCGAGCTCGTATGCCACCATGCCCAGCTCACGGCACGTCTCGCCGACGACCCTCGAGTTGCTGATGACGGTCTGGAAGACGGGGGCTGGGGAGCCGCCTCGCGCTAGATCCTCTTCGAGGGCCCTGCGTAGACGGGATCGTTGGCCCACCTCCTTCTGATCAACGATCTCGCCAGTGTCGTCCTTGATCGCGCGGGCTTCGCGCCGCTCGAAGGCGAACATCAGCACGCCGAGAACATCGACGTCTTCGTTGAACCTGTCGACGTCGGGGTCCTGGAGGAGATGCCCCACCTGCTCAAGCCCATACCGGCTCGCCTTGTCGAAAACGGTGGGAATGACGATCCAGCGCGCCACCGCCATTGCGAGCTTCTGCAGCGCCTCATCGCCGGGCGGGCAATCCACCAGGATCCACTCATACTCATCCGCGATCTCGGCCAACGCCTCAGCAAAGCTCAGCCACAGCTCGACTCGTTCATGTTCGTTCGCTGGGGCCAGGTTCCGCACTACCCGCCTGAGCTGTTCCCCACTGGGGAGCAGGTCTAGATGAGGGCGAACCTCCCGCATGGGCGCTAGCGGCGCCGTTCCCATGACCGCAGCGAGGATGCTCTTGCCGTCGTCGTCTCCTGGCTTCCCCATCTGTCCGAACTCTGACTTGAGGTTCCCCTGAGGGTCGAACTCCATCGCCAGTACCCGTTTTGCGGAGCCGCTCTCTGTCGCCACCTGCGCCAGGACGGCTGAGAAGTTGGCAGTGCAGGTAGTCTTGCCAGTTCCTCCCTTGCCGTTCAGTAAGATCACTACTCGCGTTAGCTTGCGCCGAGCCGCGTGTAGGCGCTCCAGGACGTTCTCCCAGAACTCCTCGTCCCTGCTCCGTGAGCCTCGCATCTGTCTCCCTGACCTGACGGGTTGCGGTATGGCCCTGGTTATACCAGAGCTGACACGCCATGCCTCCACCCGAGCCTCGCCTGTCGTGGCTGTTATTCAGACTTTCTTTCAGCCTCTTGCCCTATCGATAGCAGAACCTTGCGATACGCCGCATCCTCGTGTTATCGGTACCAACTTGATCTGACGATTTTGGCCACTGCCTCAAGTAAGGTCGCCATTCACATCTTACAACCAGTCGTTCCTACAGTGGATGAGCCGATCTGCGTGCACATCGGCAGACCTATCGGTGAAGGAGCCTGTTCTAGCAGGTTAGACGTGGTGCCTGCCGTCGCAACGGTTGCGAGATGCGCAGGCAGACCGACTGCTGCACCACGGGTGCGCGGTACTGGTCGTGCCAGGGCGTACCCGCTGTCGGGTGCACCTGGTCGGCCAGCCGCTGCTGGTGGAGACCACCAGCAGCGGACAGTCGCGCCTGGTCGCCCCGGCTGGTGTCTGCCGCCGTCCGGTCTACCGACCGGCCTGCAGACGCCGTGCGTCGCCTGCGCGGCCGCCGGCCGCGACAAGCAGGGGCTGCCTCGCGACGGCGCCGATTCGTACCCGCTGTGCATCCCGTGCTGGCGTAGCCATACCCACCGGCGGGAGGCGACGCACCGGCGCCGTCTGGTGGCCGAGCTGCGCGTGCGCCTCGGTGATGGTGGCGAGCCGGCCGGGTGCGTGGCGTGCGGCGAGCCGGAGTCGGTGCCGACGTGCTGGTTGTGCGGCTATTCGTGGCTGGCGCAGGCCCGCGCCGACCACGAGCACGCCCAGGCTCTGGAGACCGCCGCCGTCGAGGCGCGGTTCGCGCAGCTCGCCGAGCGAACCGACGCCGAGCAGCGGGTGGCCGAGCTGACGACGTGGACCGACCGGCTCACCGAGACCCTCACCGCGTTCCACGCCGGTGACAGCTGGGGCTGGCCGGTGTGGCTGCTCGCGGATCTGCTGGCCCGCGACGCGGCCGCGCGGACCAGCCGCCGTGGTCGCCGCTCCGCCCTCGGCATGGTCTGCGGCGTCACGGCCGTCAACGCCGACCGCCGCTCCGGCCGCCGCGCGATGCCCGGCCGCGCCGCCACCGCGCAGCTGGCCAGCTGCGACAGCACCCGACCGGTCACCGACGCGTGGCGCCGCGCCGAGGCCCTTGGTTGGCACACGCGGGTGGAGCAGGGCCGCCGCCTGACAGAACCGAACGTTGCGCCACCGGCCGCGCCTAGGCCCGCGCCGCTTCCGACATCACCCCACTACACCAGGGCCGCTGCACCACGCCGACCAGGATGTTCAGGCCGGCCACCTGGCCGACGCCCTGGACATCCTGGCCGCCCTGATCGACCACGCCCACACCGCCTCCTGATCGCCGCCCAGGCCCGCGCCGACGACCGCGACCAGGTCACCGTGCCGCGCGACCGGCGTAGCCCGGCCTCCCGACCGGTCTTGGCGGCCTGTAGGGCCTTGTCGATGCCGCGTGAACGGGCCGGGTGGCAGTGGCCGGTCAGCCCTGGTCGGCGTATGCGCGGCGGGCGTTCGTCACCGGCGAAGCGGGCACGGATGTCCGTTGGTACGGTGGCTCGTCACCACGGCGGGCGATCGCCCGGCTCGGGTGACGAGCCGGCTTCGGGACCCCTCGCGGCGAGCCTGCCCCGGGTGGCCGCGGCGCTCGGTGGGGTCGTAGATGCCGGGCAGCGGCCCGGCGAGCATCTCCAGGACCAGGCCGTGCGCGGTCAGGTGGTCGGCCAGAGCGGTGAGCTCGGCGGCGTCGCGGCCGAGACGTTTCATCTCGTAGACGGTCAGGATGACCCGGCAGTGCGGGGCGTGGGCCTTGATCTGCCGGGCCAGCGCGAGCGCGGCCTCGAACTTGGGGCGGACCCGGACCCGGGTGCTGATCTTCTCGGCGAACACCTTGTCCGGGTCGATCCCGTGCGCGGCGAGCGCGTCGAGCTGCGTCTGCAACTCCTGGGTCAGGGTGCTGCACCTGGCGTAGCCGATCCGGATGTCCGCGCTCGGGGTGTCCGGGGCGAGGGGCACCGGCGGCGGGGTACCCGGCCGCCATGGCTGGCCGGGGCCGCGGTCGGCGGGGGCGGGCACGCGCAGCGCCTTGGCGAGTCGGGGCACCTTGGTGAACCGGCCGGTGTGGTACGTGCCGGCGACCGCCCCGGAGCGCGACCGGCACGGTGAGCCGGGCTCGACGTGGCAGCGGGGGCACGGGTGGCGCTCAACATCGTCGGCATCGCGGATTTCGGGGTCGCTCACGCCCGCAGGGCCCCGGAGTAGTCCGCGAATGTCCCTTTTGGCCTGACGTTGTCCTGAGGGACGTGACCGGATGAGGAGCGAGCACGACACCTGTGGATCATGAAGTTGTCTACGCTTCAAGACTCACCAAGGGTGTCGTGCTCGCTGTGTCATCATCGCTCATCGCCGGGGCGGGGCACGCCGCGGCTGCCGCCATCGGTGCCGATTCACCGTCTGCGGGCTTGCTGGACCGGTTGGCGCAGGTCGCCGACCCTCGTGATCCTCGTGGTGTGCGGTACCGGTTGGCGACGTTGCTGGCGATCGGGGTGTGCGCGATGAGCGCGGCCGGCCACAACTCGCTGACCGCGATCGCGGAGTGGGTCCGACGCTGTGAACAGCGGGAACTGGCCCGGCTGGGTTGCCCGTTCAACCCGTTGACCGGCCGGTACCGGGTTCCTGACGAGCGGACCCTGCGTGACGCCTACGCCAGGGTTGATCCGGGCGTGCTGACCGGCGTCGGGTACGGGCACCTGGCCGCGCTGGCCCGGTCCGCGACCGCCGCGGTGACTCCGGATGGTGTGCCCGAGCGGGAACAGCGTCGCGCTCACCGTGCCGCCCCCGCTGACCGGCCGCGCCGCGCCGCCGTCGCGGTGGACGGTAAATGTCTACGCGGGGCCAAACGGCCCGACGGCAGTCGCGTGTTCATCCTGTCCGCCGTGCGTCATACCGACGCGGTCACCCTCGCCGCCCGCGAGATCACCGCGAAGACCAACGAAATCGGTGAGTTCGCGCCCCTGCTGGACCAGATCGCCGCGGCCGACCTGACCGACACGGTGATCACCGCGGATGCCATGCACGCCCAACGCGCCCCACGCCGTCTACCTCGTGCAGCAGCGCCACGCCCACTACCTGTTCACCGTCAAAGACAATCAGCCCACACTCGCCGCGCAGCTGCGGCGCCTGCCCTGGAAGCAGGTGCCGGTCCTGCATCGCCAGAGCAGTCGCGGCCACGGCCGCGCCGAGATCCGCGAGGTTCAGGTCGTCACCGTCGATGACCTGGTATTCCCCCACGCCCGTCAAGTCGTGCGGATCCGCCGCAGACGCCGCCCGCTGGGCACGAAGAGGTCGACCAGCGAAGTGGTCTACGCGATCACCGACCTCCCCACCCACCAAGCCCGACCCGAGGAGATCGCCGCCTGGGCCCGCGAACACTGGACCATCGAGAACAGCGTGTGCGCCACGCAACGCCTCGTCTGTATTCCCGGCTCAGCCGGGAGAGATTGGAGGGACATCTCTGGGTCTGATGGCTTACCCGGATGCCGAAAGGCGAAGGGGATCAGAGCATGCCAGCAAACCATCGGCCGTGTCCAAGCGTGAGGAGCGGTGCGGTGGGAGACCCGCGTGATATGGCGAAAGCTGAATTGCCTGAAGCCCAATCTCCAGCGAGGCAGATTTCGACTCCGTCGGCACCACGCTCGAAGCCGACGCCGCGCTCTGCACCGGCATGTATCTACGGGGCTGGTGCAACCTCCGGGCGCTGGGCGATGCCCAACGAGGGCATTTAAGGAGATGAGTGGGACGCCTACGTCACGCTGTCACGTACGACGAGGACGAACGTGGGATCGCCTAACGGGCGCGAGCCCTATGGCGACGGAGGCCCCGTAGTAGTCGCCGGAGTCACGACCGGCCAGGGAGGACGGGAAAGCCGTCCGCACGGGCGAAGGGGGCCAGGTGATCGGACACCACAGAACTGGGAGGTATGCGTAATGCAGAGCGCCGAAACGGTGCTGGGTGTCCTGCGTGAGCGCGGCAGGCGTGGCCTGCCGCTGGAAGAACTGTATCGACAGATGTTCAACCCGCAGTTGTATCTGCTGGCCTACGGACGCATCTACGCCAACAAGGGTGCGATGACGCCCGGGGTCACCCAGGAGACCGTGGACGGCATGTCGCTGGGCAAGATCGGCCGCATCATCGAGGCGATGCGCCACGAGCGTTACCGGTTCCGTCCGGTGCGCAGGGTCATGATCTCGAAGAAGGGCGGCAAGCTCAGGCCCCTCGGCCTGCCTACCTGGTCAGACAAGCTGGTCGGCGAAGTGGTGCGCCTGCTGTTGGAGGCCTACTACGAGCCCCAGTTCTCCGACCGGTCCCACGGATTTCGTCCCGGCCGGGGCTGCCATACCGCGTTGCGGGAGGTGGCCAACACCTGGACCGGAACGGCCTGGTTCATCGAGGGAGACATCGCCGACTGTTTCGGGAGTCTCGATCACGAGATCTTGATCTCGATCCTGGCGGAGAAGATCCACGACAACCGGTTCCTGCGGCTGGTGCGCAACATGCTCACCGCCGGATACCTGGAGGACTGGAGATGGGGCGCCACGCTGTCCGGCGCGCCGCAGGGTGGGGTCGCCAGCCCGATCCTGTCCAACCTCTACCTGCACAAGCTGGACGTCTTCGTCGAGAAGGTTCTGATTCCCGAGTACACCCGAGGGGGACGCCGGGCACGTAACCCGGCCTACCTTGAGGTGGCCAACCTGCTGGCGACGGCCCGTCGACGCGGCGACCGAGCCGAGGCCCGGACGCTGCTCAAACGGATGCGCACCCTGCCCAGTTCCGATCCTGACGATCCGGAGTACCGGAGGCTGCGCTACTGCCGCTACGCAGATGATCACCTACTCGGGTTCACCGGACCGAAGGCCGAAGCTGAGGAGATCAAGCAGCGACTCGCGGCGTTCCTGCGAGACGAACTCAAGCTGGAACTGTCGCACGAGAAGACGCTGATCACCCACGCCCGCTCCAGCGCGGCGCGGTTCCTCGGCTACGACATCACCATCCAGCACGACAGCCGCAGGATCGTCCGTGGCCGCCGTTCGGCGAACGCGGCGATCGGGCTGCGCGTGCCCAAGGACGTGATCAAGGCCAAGTGCTCCCGTTACCTCGCAAGCGGCAAACCCGCCCACCGGGGTGCCCTGATCCACAACGATGATCACCCAATCATCGCCACGTTCGGGGCCGAGTATCGGGGCATCGTCCAGTACTACCTGCTGGCCGGTGACGTTCACCGGCTGCACCGCCTCGAATGGGTCATGAAGACCTCCATGCTCAAGACCCTCGCAGGCAAGCACCACTCGACGGTGTCGAAGATGGCGGCCCGACACAAAGCCAAGATCGAAACACCGCACGGGTTGCGCACCTGCTTCGAGGCACGCATCGAACGCGACGGCAGGCAACCACTGGTAGCACGGTTCGGGGGCATTCCACTCAAGCGACAGAAAACGGCGGTCATCTCCGACCGTCGGCCGCTCCAGGTGAGTTACCCGCACAAGGAGCTGATCAGCAGGCTCCTGGCGAACACGTGCGAGATCTGCAAGCAGACGGACAACATTCAGGTTCACCACGTCCGAAAACTCGCTGACCTCGCCAGAACCGGAGACGCACAGCCCGACTGGATGCAGCTCATGGCACGACGACGCCGCAAGTCCCTCGTGGTCTGCGGCTCATGCTACGACCGCATCCAGGGCTGGCAGTCGGCCTGAACGCTCACGCAGCAGTCACTGGAGAGCCGGATGATCAGGAAACTATCATGTCCGGTTCGGAGGGAGGCCGCATGGAAAAGGACCTGCCCAACAGGCACCTCGCCATGCGGCCGACCCTACGCACTGGATCAGAGACGTCACCTTCGCCGAGGACGCCAGCCAGGTCCGCGCCCACAACACCCCCGCCGTCATGGCCACCCTCCGCGACATCATCCGCGGCACCTTCCGCCTCACCGGCTGGATCAACACCGCCAGCGCCCGCCGCGCTCACACCACGCCCACAGCCGCCCTCAACCTCCACAGCATCCCATGATCAAGCGGACATTCCCGGACTACTCCGGGGCCCTGGGTCGCGTCCTCGCCTTTGCGGAACCAGACGAGCACCAGGAGTGCCTGGTAGAAGCAGGTCAACGCGCGGGTGTCGCGCCGTGTCCCCTTGGCTCGGCGTTGCGCGGCAAGCAGCCGGCCGAGGTACTGCACGAGTTCCCTGGGGACGTCGACCATGGCACGATAGGCAATCACGTGGAGCCCTCTCGAAGACGTGGATCTTGTCGCAAAGACCTGTCTATCGATGGCTCCACGCCCACTTCCAGCACCGTCCGGCGTGACCCGGTTCGCCCGTGTCGTACCAATCAACACATTCGCGTCGCTGAGATCAGCTCAGTCCCGATCTCAAACGGCGGCTGCCGTACTAGGCGCACGGAAAAGGCTCATTCAAGATCCGTACCGGTGCATTCGTCAAGGCCGAGGTTGTGGTGCCAGCATCCGCCGTCCGGCGCTGTATCGAAACAGGTGGCGGCGAGGGCGTTACCATCCAGTTGGTTGTCGTGGACCCATCCTGATTCGCAGGTTCCGGTATCGGTGATTTGTAGACCGTAAGTCTGGGTCTGATGAGCCTGGCCGTCCCAAACCCGGTTGTTGCGAATCGTGGGGTCGAAGGTGGCGGCAGCCAGAGCAATGCCGGCCCTAGTGGCGGGAGAGGCGGGGATCTGATAGGTGGAGCCCGCCACCGGTGTCCGTTTCGGCCAGGCAGTAAGGGCGCCTGGACGGTGCGGAGCGAGCACAATCTCTGTGGCGCCGTTCCCCATCGCAATGACATTCTGTCCGTCGACGGTGATGCGCTTGCCGCGGTGCCCGTCCGGTGACCAGTCCGCAGTGGCGTCTGTCAGGGACCATTCTGTGTAGGAGACGCCGCTTCCTCCGCCCGACGAAGCAGGTGCGGCGCGTCGTCCGTTGTTGCGGATGCGGTTTCCGGCTATTGTCGAGGCGACCAGTGAGGAGCCGGTGAGGATACCCTCGAGGCCGTTGTCCCAGAAGTCATTATCCTGGATCACGAGGTCGGCAGCGGGCACCTGAGAGCCGCCGCCGAGATTGTGCTGCCAGTAACCGTAGCGGCCGTTTCGGCTGATGCGGTTACCTGCTATCGTGTACGGGCCTGGCGTGTTGCCGATTGCCACGCCGTCCCTGACGTTATCTTCGATAACACAGCCGGTCACGATGCCGCCCCGCCCTGCGACACCAGTAGTGCCCAAGGAAGAGACGTCGTAGCCGGCTTGTAGGTTGCCGATTAGCGTGCAGCCGGAAACGACCAGTCCGTCGGTTCCCCAGTCGGATATGCCGAACCGGTTTCCTTCCGAATGGCAGCCGATGACGCGAAGGCCGCGCGGCGGGACCCAACCATTTCGCTGCAGTTCGAAAAATATGCCATTAGTTCCATTATGGATTGTCGTACAGGAAGTGATCGAGCATCGCTCGACTGGCCCCCAGCCGCCGACGCCAATGCCGATGCCCGCACCGCCCAACCACTGGTCGTTTTCCAGTCGTCCGCAGTGTTCTACCAACAGGTTATCCACGAACGTGTCCTGCAGGAAGTCGCAGCCGAAGCCCGTGGCGACCGTATCGTGGATGTACAGGTCGTGAAAACGACCCCGCAGAGCGTACTGGATTCCGAGGCCCTTGGCGAGCACATTATACTCGGGCAGGTAGACCCCCGAGCCATCGATCTCAAAGTGAGCGAAAGTGCAGTCAGCCATGTGGTGGTCGCGGCCGGCTCCGTGTTCTTGCACGGTGAAATAGGCGAGGGGTGTAGGAGCTGTCGGGTCTCCAGGATTAGCCAGGGCGAACCGGGTGGCAACCCTACCCGCTCCGATTAGCGAAACACCGCTTCGCCACACGGTTCCTTTATCCCTGATAGAGTATAACCCGGACGGGCAGTAGATGGTGCGAGGCTGGCTGTCGATAGCATAGGAAGCGCCGAGTTTGTCGACCAGCCGCTGCAGCGCTGGCTGGTCGTTGGTAGTCCCGTCACCAGCCATACCATGATCGCAGGCGTTATAGATGAACCGGTCCATCTCCATCTCCCTCACTGTTGTTGCTGTCCCAGCGTTGCGCGGAGCAATGGCGTGGAACGGAGCGTGGCGCATCGGTTCTCTAGCTGTGAGAAAATCCAACGAGTAACCCAGAAGCAGCTTCTCGCGGCTGCGCCGAAGCCGCGAGCGCTCGAGTGACGGTCGGGTGAAGAGAGTAATCATAAAGCTTGCGTTGCACTGTGGTGGCCGATTTCCAGTGAATACTATAGCCCACCCCGGCTTCCTTTCCCCTGAACGCGACAGTTTATGTATAGGTATTACATTTGTATTCGTCCTAACGAGTGCTGTCAGGTGTGGATCGGCTGGATGTCGCCGGCCTGCGGCGTCTGGGAGGCACTGTCACGGCTGCTGGAAACCGGCTGGGGCGGGGTCGCGGACGAAGAACGGTCCTGCTCTCGCCGGATATGGGGCAATGCCGTTCAGATAGGGCTGTTCGGGCAGGCCAGAGTGGGTGTGGGTGGTCCCGCGTGGCGGATGACCTTGTCGGTGGGTCGTTTGACGCGGTAGGAGTTGTGCCGGGCGCGTTTGACGACTCGTTGGCAGGTGCGCTGTCTGGGTGGGGGCAGCAGGTGGCGCAGGATCTCGGCGTGGGCGTCGGTGATGGCGGCCGTCAGGCGCTCAGGGGGAAATGGCCGCCTGGTCGGTGACCTGGCGGCGCGCGAGGCGTAGTCCGCGGGTGAACGACAACCGGTCGGGGTCGTAGCCGGCCTCGTCAGCGGCGTCGACCAGGAGGGCCCGGATAGCGTGGTGCGCGAGCAGCAGGCCCCAGATCTGCTGTTCGACCAGGTCGGGTGTCTTTGAGCGCAGCACCTCGCCCCGGCCGCGGAGGTCACTTTTGATCTCGCCCAGGGCGGTCTCTTCCTGCCACCGTTCGTGGTACGCGTTCGCGAGGTCCATCCCGGTCATCTCGTGGGGGTCGAGCACGGTGGTGATCACGGTGATGAGTTCACCGTCGGGGTTGCGATCGGGCACGGTGTAGTCCACGACCCGCACCAGACGGGCGGTGTCCGCGGCGACCTGTCCGCCGTCGGTGACGGTCTGCGCCAGCCGGCGGCGGCGCTCGGCGGACAGCCCGGGACGGTAGATCAACGCCAGGTAGGAGCCATCGGGCAGCCACCGTACCCGTCCCAGTGACACCGACGCCCCGATCCGCCAGGCCAGGTCCGCGCCGGTGGCGGCGAACGTGGTGAACAACTCGAAGGAGTAGAAACCGCTGTCGGCCAGCAGCAACATCCCCGGCTCCAGCGCACCGGTCAACTCGGCTGCCTGGGTACGCTCTCCCGTGCCGCACGGGCCCAGGACCGCGCCCACGACCGCCCGGCTCGCGCACTCCACGACCGCGGTCACCCGCACCTTCGGGTACGCCGACGCGTTCGCCCCGGACCCCATCCGCCCGAAACGATCCACGTTCTCTGGCGTGTCGGCCACATCGAACGACGTCCCGTCCATGGCCATCAACCTGCGTCGGGCCAGCCACGCGCCCTTCGTGCCCGCACTCGCCACCGGCACCGCAGCCCGGGCGAACAGCTGCTTCACCGGCTCCACCCCGAGACGTTGCCGGGCCTGAGTGATCGCCGAACCGGTCGGCACCTGCCAATCATCCGACCACGAACCCATCGTGCGCAGACTCCCGACGAGGCGGCGCATCACCTCCTCCGCCGGCTCCTGCGCGTACAGGCCCATCGCGATCACGTACCGGATCATGACGTGCGCCGGCAGCAGCCGCTTGCGCTTCTCACGACATCCGGTCCGGTTGATCACCTCCCTCTGTGTCATCCTTGGGGAAGGCAGGTTGACCTGCTGAAACTCTGACCCGTGAGGGCGTGCAAGGAGATCCACCCCCGTGACATCGCATCACCCGGTGCCCGACCCCGAGGTACCAGCAAAGCCCCGAACAAGGACATACACCGCCGCGTACAAGGCGCGGATCCTGGCCGAGTACGAGACCCTCGATAAGGCCGGCAAGGGCGCCCTGCTTCGTCGGGAAGGCCTGTACACGTCGCTGCTCGCGGCGTGGAAGCATCAGCGTGACGCCGGCGCCCGCGAGGCCCTGGCCAAGCCGGCCGGGCGGCCGAAGACCGATCCGGCGGTGCTGGAGGCAGCCCGGTTGCGGGCAGACAACGAGCGGCTGCGCGCCGAGTTGGACAAGGCCCGCAAGGTGATCGAGGTGCAGGGAAAACTCTCCGCGCTGTTGGGGCAACTCGCGACCGACAGCCAGCACAGCGGGAGCGAGCCGACACCATGATCGACGCTGCGATCACCGAACTGACGCCGCTGATCGGCATCCGGACGGCGTGCCGAGCCACCGGCCGGCCGCAGGCCAACCATTACCGCCGGCACCGCCAGACGCCTGCGCCACCGCGGCCGGGGCGTGAACCCAGGCCGCAGCCACGTGCCCTGAGCGCAGCCGAGCGTGACAGCGTCCGGGCGTTGCTCAACAGCCCGGACTTCGCCGACATGGCCCCCGCGGCCGTCTACCACACCCTCCTCGACGAGGGCGTGTACGTGGCGTCGGTGTCGAGCATGTACCGGATCCTGCGTGCCCACGGCGAAGTCAGGGAGCGCCGCCGTCACGCGGTGCACCCGCCGAAGGTCAAGCCCGAACTGATCGCCGACGCCCCCAATCGCGTGTGGTCGTGGGACATCACCAAGCTGCGCGGCCCGGCCAAGCGGGACTTCTACCACCTCTACAGCGTGATCGACATCTACAGCCGTTACACCGTCGCGTGGCTGCTCGCCGAGCGCGAGGACGCCGCCCTGGCCGAACGGCTGCTGTCCGACGCGATCACCAAGCAGGGCGTCGCGCGTGAGCAGTTGACCATCCACGCCGACCGCGGCACCTCAATGGCGTCCAAGACGGTCGCGCAGATGATGGCCGACCTCGGCGTGACCAAGTCCCACTCCCGGCCCAGGTGCAGCAACGACAACCCGTTCTCCGAGGCCCAGTTCAAGACCCTGAAGTACCGGCCCGACTTCCCCGACCGCTTCGGCAGCGTCCAGGACGCCCGAGCTCACTGCCGCGCCTTCTTCACCTGGTACAACACCATCCACCGGCACTCCGGCATCGGCTGGCACACCCCACACGACGTCCACCACGGCCACGCCCGGCAGGTCCGCGATGTCCGCGCCGACGTCCTGACCGCCGCCTACACCCGCAACCCCGAACGATTCGTCCGCGGCATCCCGCAACCACCCGCCCTGCCCACCACCGCGTGGATCAACAAGCCCGAGGACACCACGACTCAGTCAACGAACCCCTGAACCGACCGCCCCAAAAAGGTTGACACCTTCCGCCTCTTCGATCAGATCCCGGTGGAACCTCGCCGAGAGCACCCCAAGACCAATGTGGTCAGCCAACCGACCCGACAGCTGCGCCTGCGACATCACGCCGGCACCGTACCGACCCCGCCTCGACGCGTCAGCTCACCACGCTGACCTCGACAACCGCCCTAACTGAACGGCATTGGGATATGGGGCGCTCACGATGAGCAAAGCCCTCGCGAGACAATGAGCCCTTTCCAAGCTGATCTTGCAGCTCAGGGCGGGTGCGAGCTACCCCCGCTTTGATGGAGCGGTGGTTACCTGCTGCCGGCTGGCGCAGGGGTGGCGATAGGTGGTTCGGCTGGTTCGGTCTGGCGGCTGTGCCAGGCGGTCTCGTACTCGTTCGGGCTGAGGTAGCCCAGTTCCTTCTGGATGCGGCGGGTGTTGTACCAGCCGTTGTCGATGTAGGCGAAGATCGCGTTCTCGGCCTCGTCGCGGGTCCGCCAGCTCGTGCGGTAGACGAGTTCGATCTTCAGCGTCGACCAGAAATTCTCCATCAGGGCGTTGTCGTAGCTTTATCCGGCTAATGATCTTGGTCTTGGGTGTTTGGCCGGTTAACGCTTTCAGGTTGGTTGTCGGGTGTTGATTCGGCGGAGTTGTTCTTCGTGGCGTCGTACTCGGGCGGCGATGGCGTCGATGGCGGCGCGTAGGGTGGCCAATTCGTCGGTGATGGCGGTGAGGGTGCCGGTGTCGGTGGTCTGGTGTCGGTGGTGGTCGATGACGGCGCGCAGGGTGGGGTGGCGGTAGAGGGTGGTGCGGCCGAGACCGGTGTGCGCGGCGACGGCGGTGAAGGTGACGGTCCGTCCGTCGCGGCGCAGGTCGGTGCAGGCCCGCTCGACGCGGTTGAGGTCCTTGATGTTGTTCATCCGGCTTGCGCCTGGCTGATCAGGGTGTCGAGTCGGGTGATGGGGTTGCGGTGCCGTTCGGCTTCGCTGATCCAGCCGCGCTGTTCGGCGTCGGCGGCCAGCGCCGCGGCGTCGATGCGCTGGGCTGCGAGGATGGGCAGAGCGCTGGCCTCGGTGTGGAGGCTGGGGCAGTGTTCGCAGATGTTGGCGTAGGTGCAGGCGCCCTGGGCCGGAGCCCGCAGGCAGAAGCCGCCGGCCAGCCGGGACTTGACCAGTGGGGTGGTCTTCCAGTCAGCGCCGCCGGTGATGTCGGCCAGCGGCAGGTTGGTGTGGCCGGTGGCGGGGGTGCGGGCTTGCTGCTTGGCGAGGGTGAGCGCGCGTTCGTATTCGTCGCGGACGGTGGCGTCGAATAGCCGGCCGTAGCGCAGGCTCATCTCGGCGGAGACGTGACCGAGCAGCGCCATCAGCGCCTGCAGGGATACTCCGGCGTTGACCAGGGCGGTGGCGTAGGTGTGCCGCAGTTGGTGGGAGGTGACGTGCCCGAGCCCGGCGATCTGCGCGGCCCGATCGAGTTCGGCACGGAGTGCTTGCTGGCCGAGGCGCCGGCCGTGGTGGGTGAACAGGAACTGCGCTGGGTGGCGGTAGCGGGGGTGCGGCAGCGGTCGGCTCGCCGACCGGATCTCGGTGATGTGGTCGATGAGGTCGAGGATCTCCTCATCGAGCGGGACCATGCGTTCGGTCTCGAGTTTGCCCAGCGGGACTTTGAGCCAGCTGCCCTGGTCGGGCACTTCGTGCACGCAGTCCAGCTCGAGGTCGAGCAGCTCCCCGATGCGCAGCCCGCAGGCCCGTTGCAGTCGCAGGGCGCAGGCGGCCAGTTCGTTGCCGGGGTGCTCGCTCAGCGCGTCGGTGAGCCGGCGGTCGGCGTCGACGGGCAGGTAGCGGGGCAGCAGCTGCGGCTGCTTGGGAATGTCGTCGCGGAACACCAACGTGCGGGGCGGTGCTTCGGGCCAGCCCCATTCGGTGATGTCGGTCAGGAAGGTCGTGAGGGCCAGCACCCGCCGGGCCCGATCGGCGACCGTGATGACCTCGCCGGTCTTGGTGTTGGGGGCATCGACGAGAAAGGTCAGGTAGGGCTCGATGTGCCGACACCGCTGCAGCGACGCGATGCTCTGCAGGTCCGGGTCGATGCCGGTGACGAAGACACCGAAGTGCTTGAGCCGGGTGGCCAGGGCTGACACCGTCTTGGCGACGCAGGTTGCGCGTTTGCGTTCCAGGTAGGCGATCAGCGTCGCCCGGATCGGGGCTGCCACCTCGGACAGCCGCTCAGCGAACGGTATCGGCCCGCCGGAGCGGGGCAGGTCGGCCAGGATGCCCATGTGGAACAGGACTCGCTGGGTGTTGCTCAGCGCGGCGAGGTAGTGCTTATGGTCGGTGCCGGTGCGGGCCTGGCGATCGCGGCACGCGGCGGCGAACTCGGCCAGATCGTCCATGGTGAGCTGATTCAGTCTCCGGCCAGTCTGGATCAGCAGGCGGGCCGGCACCTGCGAGCCGGTGGCGAACCGGACCCGCTGGGTGAATCCCAACTCGGCGGCGGCGGTCAGGAACCGGGTCAGGTCGACGTCGACCGGCGAATCCTTGATCTCCCGCCAGATGCTGGACAGCTTGCGCTCCAGCAGATAGTCGTAGCCGGGCCGCAGCCCGCGGTGCAGCATCAGGAACGTGATCAGCGGCCGGGTCGACGAGTTCGCCGACAGCCGAACCTCCAGCGGCTCGCCTACCCAGTCCTGCGGCCGGGGCCACCGCCGAAAGAACGTCCGGGCCGCACGGTAGTACGCGACGTTCCCGCGGCTGGTGGATTCCAGATACTTCAGGTAGGCGGCGTTCGCATCGCCGCCGGCGTGGTGACCCGTGTTGTCGTCGGTGTCACGGGCGGGCGCGCATGCGGTCACGGGCGGCATCGAACTCGGCTTTCACGTGGGCGGGAGCCAGATGGATATACCGGGCAGTGGTATCGACATGGGCGTGACCGAGCAGGGCCTGCATTACCGCGAGGTCGACGCCGGCCTCGGCCAGCGCGGTGCCGAAAGTGTGCCGCAGCGCATGCGGATGACCGCCGGTGATCCCGGAAATGCCGCGGTGGTAGCGGAAGATCGTGCGGAGCCCCGCCGCGGTCAGCGCCCGGCCCCGGTTCGGGCCCTTGGCCACGATGAACAGCCTGTCGCTGGCGGTCTCCGGCCGCTCGGCGAGGAGGTAGACCTGGATCACCGAGGCGACGTCGGTGTCCAGCGGCACTCGACGTTCCCACTCGCCCTTGCCGACGACCTGCAGCCATCGTCCGCCGATGTCCACGTCGGCAACGCCCAGCGCGAGGACCTCGGCTGAGCGCAGCCCGCAGTAGAGCATCAGCCCGGCGATCGCCCGGTCCCGCCATGTGTGAAAACTCGCCAGCAGTTCGGCGGCCTGCCCCTGGTCCAGCGGCCGCGGCAGCCGGCACGGTTGACGAAGCCGCAGCACCGAGCGGCGCTTCGGCCTGCGGACGGTGTGCGCGAGCATCCCCGTGCGTTCCCCGGAGGCCACCCACCGCGCCTCACGCCCCTTCGGCACCGGGTTGCCCGCATCGGGGTCGCGCATGGCGCGGAACGCGAACAGCCCGGAGACCGCCGCGAGCCGGCGGTTGATCGTCGCCGGCGCGTACCTGTCCAGCCTGCGCCCGCTCAACGCCACGACGTTCGGACCGGGCCGCCCCGGCACCCGGGCATCGCGGCAGGCACGCAGGAACTTCAACAGCACGTCCGTGTCCACCGCAGTCAGCGCAATGCCCTCGCCGGCCAGCCAGCGGCAAAACGCCAGCAGGTCGTACCCGTAGGCCCGGACCGTCTTCGGTGAATAGTTCCGGTCGCCCAGATGCGCCAGATACTCATCCACCAACGCGAACCCGGCCGCGCCCGGCCCCGCCAGCACCCAACCGTCATCTCGTTCCTCGAGCCGCAGCTCGCCACCGTTCATGAGACACAGATGTACCGGCAATGACCGCAATCGGCCGTAATTCCCAGAATGTCGGCGTGTCTCTGACCAGGGGAAACTTGGAGATTAGCCGGTTAAGAGGGAGTCGCCGACGGAGCCCATCGAGGGCAGGATCCCGTTGTCCTGTAAGCGTTCCGCGAACCGGAACGATGTGTAGTTCGACCCGCGATCTGAGTGGTGGATCAACTGGCCGTCGCGGACGTCGCGCGACCAGATGCCGTATTCGAGGGCGGCGAGGATCAGGTCGGTGTCGCAGCGGTTGGAGGTCTTCCAGCCGACGATTCGGCGGGAGAAGACGTCGCGGACCGCGGCGAGCCAGAACACGCCTTCGCCGCAGGGGATGCGGGTGGCGTCGGCGACCCAGAGCCGGTTCGGCCCGGTGGCGGTGAACTGCCGCCCGACAAGGTCCGGCGCCGGTGTGTGCCGTGGGTCCTGCCGCGTGGAGCCGCCGCGCCAGCCGCGGCGCAGGAACGCGCCCTGCCAGCCCTGCTGCGTCATCAGCCGCTCGACGCGTTTGCGACCCACGTAGATGCCGTCGCGGCGTAGCTGGCGGTGGACCCGGTCCGCGCCGTAGGTGCGCCCGGAGGTCTCCCAGATCTCGTGAATGTTGGAGATCAGGCCCAGGTCGACCACGTCGCGGTCGCAGGGCGCCTCGGCCTGCTTGACCCACGCGTAGTAGGTCGAGGCGCCGATGTTCAGGACCCGTAGCAGGAGCGCGACCGCGAACTGGTCACGGTGTTCATCAATGAACGTCATGACCGTCGCCGGGTCGGGTCGAGCTCCGCCGCGAAATACGCGCTCGCGGCCTTCAGGATCTCGTTGGCCCGCCGCAGCTCGGTGACCTCCCTGCGCAGCCGGCGGTTCTCCTCGACCATCTCGCTGGTCGGCCGGTCGTGACGCTCACCCGTGTCAGCCTCGGCCTGACGGATCCAGTTCCGCAGCGCCTCGTGATGCACGCCAAGCTGCTCGGCCAAGCGCCGGATCACCGGCTTCGGGTCCGACTCGCGATACAAGCGCACAGCGCGCTGACGTAGCTCATCGGGGTACTTCTTCGGTGCTGCCACGCTCCGAGAAACCCGGGGAACATCACTCCCGGAGCCGGTCGGCGGTGCGGGCGGCGACAGCCATGATCGTCAGGGCCGGGTTCGCGCTGCCCTGCGTCGGCAACACGCTGCCGTCGGTGATGTAGAGATTGGGTACGGCGAAGGTGCGACAGTCCGCGTCGACCACGCCGTGCCGTTCGTCGGCGGCCATCCGGGCACCACCGACCAGGTGGGCGTACCGTTTGATCGTGATCACTTCGTTGGCGCCCGCGGCGTGCAGGATGTCTTCCATGGCCGTCTGGGCGGCGCGCGTCAGCCGCTTGTCGTTGTCGCCCTGGCTGTAGCTGAACCGGGCGACTGGCAGGCCGTGGCGGTCCTTCTCGTCGGCCAGGGTGACCCGGTTGTCGGCCCGGGGTAGGAACTCGCACAGCGCGCCGAGGCAAGCCCAGTGCACGTAGTCGCTCATGTATTCGCGCAGCTTGTCGCCCCAGTGCCCTTGGGCGGTGACGTGCTCGGCCCACGTGATCGGCAAAGGTGAGACGGTCTGGATCGAAAACCCTCTCTTGTACGGCTTGCTTGGGTCGGTCTCGTAGAACTGCTCGGAGCTGACCTCGGGCGGCGGCGACTTGTACATCCGGATCTCGTTGTCGAACCGGCCTGCGGTCTGCGGCGCACCCTGCACCATCAGATACCGGCCAACCTGGTCGAAGTCGTTGCACAGGCCGTCCGGGAAGCGCGTCGAGGCGGAGTTGAGCAGCAGCCGCGGCGTCTCGATCGAATACCCCGCGACGGCCACCATGCGGGCCCGCTGGAACCGGCCGATCCCGTCCCGTACGTAATGCACCCCGGTCGCCCGACCGGTCCGCGCATCCACCTCGATCCGGGTGACCATCGAATCCGGTCGGACCTCGGCGCCGTGGGCGAGCGCGTCCGGGATATGGGTGATCAGCGGCGACGCCTTCGCGTTCACCTTGCAGCCCTGCAGGCAGAAACCGCGGTAGATGCAGTGCGGCCGGTTCCCGAAACGCCCGTTGACGATCGCCACCGGCCCGACCTTCGCGGTGATCCCCGCCTTACGAGCGCCGCGCAGGAAGATCTCGCCGTTGCCGCTGACCGGGTGCGGCCGGTGCGCATAGGTGTGCGGATCACCCCACGGCCAGGCTTCCCCGGCGACCGGCAGCTCTTCCTCGATCGCCGCGTAGTAGCCCTTCAGGTCGTGGTAGGAGAGCGGCCAGTCGATGCCCACGCCGTCCCGGGTGTACGTCTCGAAATCGCTCGGGTGGAAGCGGGGCGTGTAGCCGGCGTAGTGCACCATCGACCCGCCGACACCCCGGCCGGAGTTGTTGGAGCCCAGCGGCACCGGGTCGGCGCCGTCGATCACCCGCGGATCCGTCCAGTACAGCCGGTGCGAACCCGCCTCGTCACTGACCCAGTCGCGATCCGGGTCCCAGAACGGGCCGGCGTCCAGCGCCACCACCCGCCAGCCGGCCCGGGCCAGCCGCTGGGTCAGCACCGACCCGCCGGCCCCGCAGCCGACGACCACCAGGTCCACCTCGTCGGTGTCGTCGAACCGGCGCATGTCGCGGCGCAGCCTGTGGTTGGTCCGGGTGCCGTCGTTCGGGATCAGCCAGGCCGACTCGTTACGCTCGCGGACAGCGCTCATCGCGGCTCCTCGTCCGGCCGGGTGTCGACCACCTCGAACGGCTCCCGACGATCCACTCCGGTGTTCTTGTAACCCCGCGGATAGGCCGGCCCCGGAAAACCCATCTCCGACCATGCGTCCGGATGGGCGTAGAAGGCGGTGCAGGCGTACCGCGTCCACAGGCTCCACACCCGGGCTGCCGGCAGGCCGTGCCAATCGGCGTCGCCGGCATCCTGAACGGCCTGGATCAACGCGTTCTGTTCCTTCTCCCCGGCGGACGCGAACCCGTCCTCCCGCAGGGCGGCCAACGTGTCGCGCCATGCCTGACCGTCCTCGGGCATGTCGGCGTAGCGCCAACCGTCGGTCTGCGACTCGGCCAGTCGCGCGTCGATCATCGCAGCGACCGGGATCCGGCCGTTGCCGCCCTGACCGAGCAGCCGGTCGCACAGCACAGTCGCGATCGCCTGTTCGTCGGGGTTGAAGAACCGGAAGTCCCGCAGGTTGCTGATCCGCTCCAGCACCACCCCGGTCGTCACCGGATCCCAATGCCGCTGCTGAGACAGCGCGTCGAAACCAGGAAACCGCACGTTCTCAGCGTTCACGTCGCAGCACCGCCGCCAACATGCCCATCCCGCCGACCATCGTCACCAGCAACGGCGCCAACAGAGGTGGCCCCATCTCCATGTTGTAGCGCGCGTTGCGCCAGCCGCCCGGCTTCTGCGCGATCCCGCGGGCGTGCAGGTACGTGCCCTGCAAGCCGTTCGCCACGATGGCCGCGGAAGCGATTGGCAGTGCCGTTTTGGCCATCCGCCGGCTGAAGAACCCCGCGACCCCCGCCGCCGCTCCAACCGGACCGAGCGCAACCGGCGCCCACATCATTTTGTTGCCGAAACTCGCCGAGTCGTGCTCGAAGTAGATTTCCGCCGCCGTCACCAACGCTCCGGCCGCGGTCAGCGCGGACAGACTGCGCTCGAACCGCCCTGTCCGCACGTCCCCGACCACGCGATCGATATCCCACCGCGCCGCCGACGACGACCTCCGCCGGATCTGCATTGTGCCCCCCATACGGTACGCAACGGCCGTGATCGAGCCAGGAGGTGGATGCGCCGTCAGTGTGCCCGGCCCTGTCTGTCGTGGCGGGCTCCGACCATGTCGACGACGACGGTAAGCAGCGGACGTGATTGGTAGTGCCATCTTGGCCATCCGCCGGCTGAAGAACCCCGCGACCCCCGCCGCCGCTCCAACCGGACCGAGCGCAACCGGCACCCACATCATCTTATTGCCAAAACTCGCCGAGTCATGCTCGAAGTAGATTTCCGCCGCCATCACCAACGCTCCGGCCGCGGTCAGCGCGGACAGACTGCGCTCGAACCGCCCCGTCCGCACGTCCCGACCACGCGTGACGTCACCTACGACGAGGACCGCTCTCAAATCCGCACCGGCACCGGACCCCAAGTCATGGCCGCCCTCCGCAACGCCGCCATCGGCGCACTCCGCACCGTCGGCGTCACCAACATCGCCGCCACCACGCCCGCGACAGCACCCGCCCGCTGGCACTACTCGGCATCACCTGACGACATCTTTGCCGAAGGCCCTGTCAGGTCAGGTGCCGGAGCAGCCGGCGCGACGCTGGCGCCGCCGCAGGGTCGTCTCGTCGACGCCGGTGTCCTCGGCGATCTCCGCCCACGGCACCCCGAGGGCCCGGCCGTAGGCGACGGCGGCCGCGGCAAGTTGTTCGACGCGGCCGGCTAGGCCGCGCACTTCGTAGGACAGTTGGGCATACGGGCTTCGCCGGTCGACGGTGTACCGCAGGGTGTCGAGATCGTCGTCGAGTTCGGCGAGCAGCGCCTGGACCACGGCGCCCGCCGCCTGCAGTTCCGCGGCTCGGGCTGCCTCGGCCCGGCGCACCGCCGCCGGTCCGACGCCGGCGTTGCGCCGCCGGTACGCCTCCTGCCGGCACGCCGCTGAGCAATACATTCGGTTCGGCGCGGCGTCACCGAACGGCCCGCTCAGCGACCCGCAGCAGACCGGGCATCGACAAGTCCCTACAGGCCGCCAAGACCGGTCGGGAGGCCGGGCGACCTCGGGCCAGTCGCACTCCACCGGCTCGGCGTCGAGCAGGGCGGCGCGGTCTGCGCGGCGGAGGTGGCCGGAGGTGCGGGCGCGGATCGCGGCGCCGCTCGATCGAGGAAGCTGAGAGAGAAAGCCCCCGGCCAGGACGTTGCCAGGGGCTGAGCTACCGCAGGGAACTCTCGGGATGTTTGTTAGTTGCACCGCGATGACAGCGGCCCGCACCCCACTTTCGTGGAAATCTCACCCATCCACCCTGTTTGCGTAGAAAATTCTGGTTAGCTCCCTTTAACCCCCAGTAATCGTCAGGAGGACATAAATGAGAAGAAGCTTCAGGTCCAAGGGGGGTAGACTGCTAGGCACACTGGGCTCCGCCGTCGTACTAGCCGGCACGCTACTGGTGGCCGCTACGCCGGCCGCCGCGCAGGAGACCATCAGCATCAATCCGGGCAATGTGCCGACCACGGCGGCGAGCTACACCCAGAACTGCGATCCCAACCTGGGTGGCGGACCCTATCCGAACGAGGACGTCTGGGTCTTCAACCTGCCGGGCAACCCGGCCACGAGCGGGACGTTCCAGTCGATCAACCCGACGTTCAGCACGCCGACCGGCACGGTCATCGAAACGATCCCATCGGGGACGTACCCCAGCGCGATCGTGAACAACATGGGCACCAGCAAGGCCTGGATCCAACTCCCGGCCGGATGGACGCTCACCGGAGCAACTGCCGTGATCTCCGGTACGGCGGACTTCTTCGTGCTCACCCACACCTGCGCCGCAGCAACCCCACGGTGAACCCGAAGCTGACCTTGACCAAGACCGGAACTCCCGCCAGCAACCTCAAGGCCGGCGACACGGTCACCTACACCTACACGGTGACGAACACCGGCAACGTGACCGTCACCGAAATCACCGTCGTCGACGATACGGTGACCGGCATCACCTGCCCCGCGGCGCAGCCGGGCAACCTCGCCCAGGCTGATCTCGCGCCGGGGGAGAGCCTCGCCTGCACCGGCACGTACACCGTCACCCAGCAGGACGTGAAGAAGGGTCAGATCGTCAACACGGCACAGGCGCAGGGCGATTACGAAGACCAGGTGGTGCCGTCCAACGAGGCCACGTTCACCGTCACCACCAAGGGGAAGAAGAAGGTGGTGCAGGTCGGCCTGTCCATCGGCAAGAAGGCCCGGGTCGAGTCGGACTGCCGCAACACCTGCCAGGGGGAGGGCTTCGCGGCCAAGGGCGACCGGATCATCTACACCTACCGGGTGTACAACTCGGGCACGGTGGCCGTCACCAACGTCACGGTAAACGACCCGACCGCCGGCCAGGTCGTCTGCAACACCACCACCCTGGCACCGGGCACCTTCACCGACTGCCACGCTGTCACACCGTACGTGGTCGGCTGGGCGGACACCAAGGAGGGCAAGGTCACCAACACCGCGTACGCCTCCGGCACGTACGGCCCGCAGACCGTGGTCTCCGACCCGGCCGTGGTCACCATCTGCATCACACAAGGAAAGTCCGACCACCGGACGCCCGGCAAAGGACAAGAAAACGACGACACCAGAACCGCCCCGAGGGACTGTAAGACGAACGAGACAGAGCCGTTCGTTTGACAGACCCCGCACCGACGGAAAGGACCGGTTCACCGGCGTCCCGAAGGCGTCGGTCACTTCTGATCGGGGATCGAGAAGGCCCCGGGTACCGAATACGGCATCCGGGGCCTTTCCCTTCCCGTCCACAACACGGCTGAGAGGACGTCTGATTTACGCACTTCGTCGGTTATATGGGTTTAGCTGTATCGCCAGGTTGGGGTAGTTTCGGCGGTGAGGCGCTTGGCGAGGTTGTCGATCATGGCGATGGTGATCATGCTGGCGGAGTTGTCGGGTCGGGCTTCGTAGTCGCGGACGAGTCGGCGGTGGTGCATGATCCAGCCCAGGGTGTTGGGTCCGGGCGCGGTGCCTGGATTGCTCGCGGTCCGTTTCCCGGACCCGCCCGCCGAACCCGGCGTGCGACTCTCACCGCACCGGGCTCTCCACGAGGTCATGCCGTTGGGACGGGCTTGCCGGTCTGGGCTGCCAGGGATTCGGAATCTTCCTGCCGCGATAGCGGTCGGGTCACGGGGACCTTCGCGATCTTGAACAGTTCGACCCCGTCGAAGGCGATGGGCCGCCACCCTTGCGGGGTGCGCAGCCTCGCTGGATGGCCCTCCACGTCATGCGGTTGCGGCGCATCACCCAGTTGATGGAGCGTTCTCACGCGCTGTCCGGGGCGGTGGCCTGGCTGGGCGGCTGCGCGCTGGCAGCGGGGCTTGGAGCACGACCGGCGGTGGGCACCGTGGTGGTCGGCGCAGCCGTCACCACGGTGCATTACCGCCAGACGTCGATCACCCCGGGTCGGTCATCGCCCGGTCGCTGGGTCCGGTAACCCGGCTGATCGCCCGGGGCACAGCGGCGGGCGCGGCAGCGCTGCGGACGGCCTCCTGCCGCTGCTGCACTGGCCGAGGCGGACACCGAGCGGTCACGCACACCCTGCTGTTCGCGGTCGCCGCCGGCCTGCTGGTGTCGCTGCTGTACCGGCTCGCAAGAGGTTGACCGCGCGGTTGCGGGCGGCGTCCGGCGCTGCGGTCGCTGACGATGGACGCGCTGTCGTGCAGGCGGCCCGGGATCATGACCTGTCGTGGCCGGTCGTCGCCGCCGCGTTCGCCGCGCATGCCGCTGCCGTGCTGCCCGTCCAGCCGCAGCCTGTCGAGGTGTTGGGCATCGATGAGATTCGCCGGGGCAGGCCGAAGTTCGTCCTCGACGAGGCCACCGGCGCCTGGCAGAGCACGGTCGACCGCTGGCACGTCGGGTTTGTGGATCTGTCGGGCGGGCAGGGGGACTGCTCGGGCAGGTCGAGGGCCGCACCGCCCAGGTCGTGGCCGACTGGCTCCTGGCACGCCCGCCGACGTGGCGTGATCAGGTCCGCTACGTCGCGATCGACATGTGCACGATCTTCAAGTCCGCCATCGAGCGGGTCCTGCCGCACGCCCAACTCGTCGTCGACCACTTCCACCTCGTGCAGTTGGCCAACGCCACCGTCACCGGGGTCCGCCGCCGGGTCACCGTGCAGGTCCGCGGCCGACGCGGACGCAAAGGCAACCGCGAGTGGGAACTGCGCAACCGGCTGACCCGATCGGCCGCCCGTATGCGCGCCGAGCATGTCGACGACCTCGAAGCCGAACTGGCCGCGCTGCCGGCACGCATCGGGGCGCCGATCCTGGCCGCCTGGAACGCCAAGGAAGACCTGCTCGACCTGCTCGCGCTGGCCCGTCAACCCCAATCGCGAACGCGTCGCCGAGCTGCTCTACCGCTTCTACCGCCGCTGCGCCCACGCCGATCTGCCCGAACTCGCCCGCCTGGCAACCACCGTGCAGACCTGGTGGCCCCAGATCCTCGCCTTCCTCCACACCGGCATCACCAACGCTGGCTCCGAAGGCACCAACCGAGTGATCAAAACCGTCGCCCGCGACGCCTACGGCTTCCGCAACCCCGTCAACCAGCGACTACGCACCCGCTGCGCCACTGTCGCTTCTCGTTCAATCTGTCGGTCCGTCATCGCGCTGACCTGCCCTTCGCCACATGCGAGCCCGTCGACGAGTCGGGCCGGCTTCTCATCTGATCTGGCGGATTTCCGTGCCGCGAGCGTCCGGCGGGCCGCCGGAGCAGGGTCTCCGCCACTTTCGCTGAGACACCGGCCGGTGTTCGCCACCCGGTTCGCCATCGCGCCGCCCGCTCGCCACTTCAGCTGAGAACCGACAGCCACCACCCGACAAACCCGAGGACACCTCAACCCCCGCTAATTTCGTAGAGCCTTTATCCGGGATTCTCGCAACTAAACCTAGAGGCGAAAGTGGCGAATATGCTGCGCGTTCGTGAATACGAATGTATTACTAATACATTCGTATTCATGTCGGCCGCCCAGTAGGGTGAATGTGGAAAAAAAATCCTAATTTTTTCTCATGAGCTTCCCGACGGCCGTGAAAGTGAGGTGCACAGGTCACTTCGGTTGATGACCTGCATACGCCTGATTCGCTCTCTACCGAAGGACTTCGATGTATTTCTATGCTCTGAAACGGATGGTCGTCGCGTTCGTGCTGGCATTGCCCGGCACGGCGGTCGCCACGGTGGTCGCCGCGCCGGCGGCCCACGCCGACGGCTGCTACACCTGGACAAGAACCCTTAAGCAGGGACGCTCCGGCAACGACGTCCGGCAGTTGCAGATCCGGGTGGCGGGTTGGGCCGCCTACCGAAACATCGTCCATATCGATGGCATCTATGGCCCCGAGACGGCCGCCGCGGTCCGGCGCTTCCAGTCCGCGTACGGCCTGCGGGTTGACGGCATCGCCGGTCCGCAGACGTTCGCCAAGATCTATAGCCTGCAAGACGATGACTGCACCCCGCAGCACTTCAGCTACAGCGAGTTGGACAACGGGTGTGGCAAGGGCGGGTGGAGCGGTGGGCCGCTGTCCGCGAGCGCCACCCGGGAAGCCGCAGTACGTACGATGTGGAAGCTGGAGGCGCTGCGGCGCAGCCTTGGTGACAAGCCGCTCTACGTGACCAGTGGCTTTCGCGACATCGCCTGCAACCGGCAGGTCGGCGGTGTGTCGAACAGCCAGCACCTCTACGGCAAGGCGGCCGACCTGCAATCGCGTACCTCGTCACTGTGCGAGGTGGCCCGAGAAGCCCGTAACCACGGCTTCAGCGGCATCCTCGGGCCGGGATACCCAAACCACAACGACCATGTCCACGTGGACTCCCGCCGGGAGAACAACAGCGACAACAGGCCTAACACGACCGACTGGTCAGCCCCGGCCTGCGGAGTCGGCTGAGTCGCTGGCGAAAGAGGTCGCCGGGTTGCCCGGCGCGACGCGGAACCCAACGTCGGCCTCGCTCGCCCGCTCGACTGGTGTGGATCCCTCTGACGTGGTGTCGGCGGGGCCGTCTACCGTGAGTCCTTTTCCTCCGGGTGCGGCTCTGGTGAGGTGCGGCGACACGCTGTGTGGCCTGGGGATGTGTTACTGGTTGTGATGGTGAAAGGGATCCTCCCGCTATGTTCGTCGGTTGCGAGACACGAACATCAGCAAAGAGGGAGCCCGGTGCAAGAGTACGCATCCGAGACGGCGGACGATGCTTTCGCCGGCTCATCCGTGCGGTTCGGCGCGATGGTGGACTTCCTGTCCGGTGAGCATGCGGCGGGGATGACTCACGCCGAACTGGAGGAGCGGCTGCATACCGATGGCATGCGGTTGCTGTGTCAGTTGTTGCAGGACAGTCTGGATCTTCGTGCCAGTCGGGAGGAACGGCTCGACGAGGTGACCGACGCCGATAGCCATCTGCGGGGGTGGGCCGAGCGCAGGGCTATTGCATTGTCGTGTTGCTGCTGGTCACGGTCGGTTTTCCGGTAGTCACGGCGTCGATGAGCTCGTGTGGGCGGTGACTGGCCCGGCGAGTTGCTTCGGCGATGTTGGTGGCGCCGTCGGTGTGGTGGTATCCGATTGCGGTGTTACGGAGGGTGGCGAACACGGCAGGACCGTTGTGGGTCCTGGCCTGGTGGGCGTCTTCACGTAGCGTGACGTCTCGGACGTGATGTAGGCGGTTCTCGATATGCCATTCAGAGCGCGCCCAGGTGCCGAGGTCGGCGGGTTGGGCCTGGTCGGCGGGCAGCGAGATAGTCAGGTACTCCGTTTCGCGAGTGGTCTTGCCCTTGATCGTGCGGGTCCGGGTGATCCGGACGGCCTGTTCGGCGTTGGGAAAGCCCAGCCCGCCGGGGGTCTTGACGGTGAGTGCCTTGACGGTGCGGGTCTCTTTGCGGCCGTGACCGGTCTCGCGGGTCTGTGCCCCGACCGGGACCTGCGCCCAGGGCAGGGCCTTGAGCTGGGCGAACAGCTTGGGTTGGTTGGCCTTGATCGGGACCATCAGATGAGCGTCGGCGGAGGCGAGCAGATCGGCGTGCCCGGTCTGGGCGTGCAGCGCGTCGGCGACGACCAGGACGTCCTTCAGGGATCCCAGCACGGCCGCAACCAGGCGTAGTAGTGGGGTGAACGCCGGGATTTCGTTCGACTTCGCCGTGATCTGAACCTGGGCGAGCACGATCCCGGTGCTGGTGTCGTAGGCCGAGAGCAGATGCACCTGCCGCCCGTCGGCGAGGCGGGCACCCCGGGCGACCTTCCCGTCGATGGCGATGACGAGTCGCCCCCGGCGCCCGCCGATCACGACCGGCCCGGCCCGCTCCCGCAACCAACACGCGAGGACCTGCGACAACACCTCGGCGTCGAGCCGGATCAGCAGCCGCCACACCGTCGTCGCGGCCGGTACCCGGCCGTCGAACCCGAGCCGGGTCCACACCGACTCGTCCTGGAAGCGCATCCAGTCCGCGACCGCGGCGAACGTGCACGCCCCGGCGAGTACCGCGCACACCGCCGCCGCCAGGACACTGACCAGCGGATACCGCCGGCCCCGCGGATCGCGCGGGTCGTTGATGACCGCCAACGCCACGAACAAGCTGCGGCGGTCACTGTCACGGTCGCTACCGGTGACCACAACCGGTGACGGCAGGCTGGGGGGTCGGTGCGGCAGCACGATCTCGGTCAGTGATGATGACATCAGCGGGTACGGTCCTGTTCTCGATCACGGTTGTCTTCGCAAACACCATGATCACCAACGGGCCGTACCCGTCCCACATGGACCCCGGACCTCGCCGAACCCCCTGCGAAACCCCAGTTCAACCGCCCTTTGATCGACTACGCAACAGCCCTTGGGATCATCCGTTCCTTGACCGGCAGCGGCCCGGAACGAGCGCGTGCGTCTACATAGCGCTGATGAGCCTCGACCCACCGGTGCTGGACCATGCGCTGGAAAGCCTCCCAGATCGCCTTCGAGGGCCGGCTCACCCCGGCCAACCACTGACCACCTCAACAACCAAGATCAGGCTGCTAGCTTGGCGCTCCCGTATCAAAAGTACGTGAATCAAATGCCCTCCAGGTACGATCGTATTAGCACTACAGTTGTATTATTCGGCCGAGTTTCCTGTTCGGCTATTTGGGGTAGGTCGAGTTGAGTAGTGTGGAACCAGTCTTCGTCGGCCTAGATCGGCAGTAAGTCTCCAGTCCTGGCGTTCAGAGGCCGGCGAAGAAGGTGCACCATGGCAGGTCTTCTGGACTGCACATCACGGCCCCGGTGGATAGGTTCGCGGCGTTAACTGAGGTCTCCCACTCGCGGTATCCATCTGCCGGGGCCTATGATGACTCTCGACTCAGAGACGATGGGGAAGACGAAGTTCCTCACAACCGATTGGCCCACAACGTCCGATGTGCTATCTACCGCGAACGATCCAGAGGATCGGACGAATAGCAGGCCTAACCGGCGGCAACCGCCACGACGCCACCCAGCCCATGCCCCTGGTCGACAAGATTTCCCGACGCCATCATCTTCTGGCACCGACTCCAACGCTCAAAGAGTTAGGAGCTCTAAATGAGCCAAGTCGGGTTCGAATGCGCACCTCTCTGGGACCGATGGGGGGCCGGTCAGCCTCGGGAAGGCGGGCGCCCCTGCTTCCGCTCCCGTCCGTCATCGGGGTGCGCCGGTGACGGACGGGGTAAAGATCCTGAATGGTCAGGTTGAGTCGGGGTTCGAGGGTAAGGCCGGCGTGGATCAGAAAGCCGTCGAGCAGGTCGGGGCGGTACTGGATGCGCTTGAGCCGGTTGCGGACGATCGTCAGAAGGTGGTCGACACCGCGGACGGGCACTTTCACGTGCTCGACCCGCCACCACAACGAGTTCATCAAGGCGCGAGGTTAACCGTCCGCAGAAGGAATACAGTTGTAGTACTTGCTACGGCCATATGGCCTGAGTAAGTTGCGAATCGGCTCAAGCGCTGCACGTTCTTCTGATAGCCTTCTTTTCGGGGCAAAGAAGGCCGCCTTCTGTCGCACCAGTACGACAGAAGGCAAGCGGGCACACTGCTTCGCTGGGGTCAGCGGGCATCTCTGTTTGACGTTCCGAAGGCTTCGCCATGCGTAGCTAAAGCTTTGCTCCAATCAGGGAGCCGATAGAGGTTTAGTGGTGGCAGAATGTGGAGTATTTGGATGGAGGAGGCCGACGCTCTATAAAGGCGCGTTCGATATCGCGAAGAAGCTTACCGATCTCATTTCGGGGTTGCAACCCAGGCCAAGGTTGCCAAAGTGGGCGCGGAGCACCTCTGGAAGGCAAGTGAAGAGAGCAATGCCCGGCAATTCGCCGATCTCGGTCAGTCCCAAAGTTGTGAATCAGAGGCTCGTAGGTCCCGAGGAACCTGCGCGACGCGCAATCCTCACAGATCACACTGAGCGGCCCACCTGCAGGCTCGATCGAGTAGCAATATGGATGGAAAGCTGGCCGAGGAGCGTATCCAGACGGAATCCAGGTAATCTTGGGGCACTAGAGGGAATATTATGGCATACGATCCGGAACCGGAGAGGCCTCTTGCCTCCCGATATGAGTCGGACAGGGAGAATCCGCCGAGGTACGAGTCGGACAGGGAGAATCCGCCGAGGTACGAAGCAGACAGAGCCTATCCCTCGAGGTACGAAGCAGACAGAACCTGCCCCTCGAGGTGCAGACTAGAGTCCAATTGGTATCGATGGCCCAGACTTGGCGCTATCCAGATACTGGCATTGGTGATACTGACCGTAGTTATTATTGCGTGTTTGGGATATGTGGGTTTTTTACATGTGCGCGTTTGGCAGCTGTAGGATGGAATTGAAAGCCAATGCGCCTCGCCGCTAATTGCACAATGGGCTAGAGTAGAGAGAGGAAAGAGATATGGTTAGCTCCGCGTCTCAGGAGCAGCATCTCCGTAGGGAACCCGCACCAAGCGACCGAACGGATTACACCTACGGTACCGGACCATCCGCCCCCACCCCTGATCAGCAGCATCTCCGTAGGGAACCCGCACCAAGCGACCGAACCGATTACACCTACGGTACCGGACCATCCGCCCCCACCCCTGATCAGGAGCATCTCCGTAGGGAACCCGCACCAAGCGACCGAACCGATTACACCTACGGTACCGGACCATCCGCCCCCACCCCTGATCAGGAGCATCTCCGTAGGGAACCCGCACCAAGCGACCGAACCGATTACACCTACGGTACCGGACCATCCGCCCCCACCCCTGATCAGGAGCATCTCCGTAGGGAACCCGCACCAAGCGACCGAACCGATTACACCTACGGTACCGGACCATCCGCCCCCACCCCTGATCAGGAGCATCTCCGTAGGGAACCCGCACCAAGCGACCGAACCGATTACACCTACGGTACCGGACCATCCGCCCCCACCCCTGATCAGGAGCATCTCCGTAGGGAACCCGCACCAGCACAAACATATCCACTGCGTGAAGGTCCTGAGCAAGCCTATCGATCCGAACACCTCCGTCGGAATTTGGAGCGATCTCATTTCCTGGCTCATCTCATAAGAGAGGAGCTAGAGCGTTCCTATGCGGCTCTGATGGCGTCCGGCGGCGTGGCGACTGGCTGGCGGGATCGGAACTCCGACCGAGCAGCTCATCGGCAGAGCGGCCCCCACGAAGATCCGCGGCGAACCCGTGCTCCACGGGACCCCTACCGGGAGTGATCCCACCGCATCTCTAAGTTTTCTGGTTGGCCCTCGTGTGAGTGAGTTGGGAGCACGGACTAGACAAAGGATAGTTAGTCTACAGGGGCAAGTCTCATCCGGTTTAGCTTCTCCACAAAAACAGCGGAGTTACTATGCCTTATGCAACCCAGACTCAGCTCTCGTCGCCAAAGGCGATGGGGCGGGATGCGCTGGGTGCGACTTAGGCCCAGGCCTCTAACTACCGACGGTTGCCAGCCCGGAAGGTCGCACAGGTCTCCAGAAACAATCCTTCAGGGCCATCACGTCACGACGCGAAACTCCCCTAGAGTTTCGTTGCCCTGATTCTGATCGCTGGCTTTCCGTTACCTCCCGACCACGAATCGCCTTACGATGCGATGATGCGACCTAGGGCGCTGTCAGCCAGCTCACTCAACTTCACCGAGATTCTGAGTTTCTTGCGTCTGCTCGGGCATCTGCGCTACACGCAACCGATAGGGTTGGCCCGCCGCCCAGTACCTTCTCTCCGCTTGGGCGGCGGAACAGCCCTGGAACTCTCCCGTGCGGGACCGACGTCGGTCACCAGCAGCGTGCCGAACTAGAGTAATTAGGCTGGTGATTTTCGACGTAGGATGCTAATGGAACGGTGGCGGGCCGCTGCGGCTTTAAAGCAAGTAGAAGGGTATATCCCTCGGGTATGTGCGGCTTAGCGCCCGAGCTCGTATGCAAGGGATCAAGGCGGATCGTCTGTTTGAAAGCAGATCTATCGCTGATTCCTTGATATTGGATCGGCGCCCGAAACATGTGCGGAAGCATCGCGGACTCATGGCGGAGTTCCAGAAACTCATGCAGGTTGCGGCTTTGATAAAAGGTCGCGCTCAATACCTCATGGAGATCGGGGGGTCCTGGCTGGTGCCACGTGAGCGGTAGCAGGAGACGATGCCCTGTCCAGTAAGCTGCTGGTGGCATAGAGCGTAGTTACAGTCGTTGGTCGGCGTAGAGCTGAAAGGCAGATTATGCCCATGGTCCCAATGGCGGCATCACCGGCATCACCGGAAGCGTCGGATAGACCCTTGATGCCGCCACGTCGGCGGTCACAACCTCGGGTGCAGCTCAGCACCCGTGTTCCGGAAAGCCTCATCGACAGGGTGCGGGCCTTTGTACAGCAAAACGAGACATCGGTTCAGGCCGTCACGGAGCTGGCCCTGGACGAGTTCCTGCGTCACCGTAGCGCGTGATGCTTACTCAGAAAGGGTCACACGGCGTCACCACCGCCTGGCGGTACGTCCGCGAAGCTGTCGACCTCCTCGCCGCAGCCGCCGATGATGTGGCTACTGCGATGGACCGTATCCGCAAGCTGGCATACGCGACCCTCGACGGCACGCTGATCCCGGTCAACCGGGTCGCCGACCAGCGGCCCTACTACTCCGGCGCAAGCACAAGCGCCACCGCGTCAACGTGCAGGTCATCGCCGACGCCGCCGGGCGGCTGGCCTGGGCATCGGCTGCGCTGCCCGGCACCACTCATGACCTGAACGCCGCCTGCGTTCACGGCATCAGCGACGCGCTGAACAGCGCCGACGTGATGACGTTCGCGGACTAGACAGCCGATGCGCCTAACTGTCAAGCAGCGAGCCACTGTCATCGGTTAACTGTCCACCGGCGGTGCGGATCTGTCCCACCACATGGCATGTTTTGGGCCTTCCGGTCATCGTCCTGGCTACGCTCGTTGCTCGATCGCTCACGGCGAGCATTCAGGTCGCTGCACTGAAAACAACGGTAGCTGGCCGTTGGTGGACATCTTCTTCTCGACCAAAAGATCCTCCTGTTTCTGCGTGTCTCCGTTCTGACATACGAACGGCAGAAGCTGTATGGCACGCAACGCTTCAGCACGAGAGATCATCTGATCGTCTTCAACCCGAGAAGCCAAGGCTGCTTCGATGGCTTGGCGGATCCAGGCGGTCTTGGTCATACGGACTTCTTTGGCCGCCAAGGCCGTAGCATCGTCAACTATAACGGGTATCCGCAGGGACCGAACAACCATTGCATCCGAATGCGGCGAATGGTTCGCCAACTCCCGATTCGGACAAGATTGGCAGATGGTTTCACCGGTAGAATCAACCGCATTATATTGCATTTCAAGTGTACCCCTGTCGTTCACTGATGGAGCGATTAGCCTGAGCCGGGATAGACCCGTCCGTGCGTGAACCTGGCTGGGTACTGCTCGGTAGCTCCGTATCAGTACCCAGCCAAGGTCTTACCCCATCCGATACCTGTTTATCCGTAAGCGCCGCGCTCGACGCAGACCTACTGAAAACATACCACATATAGCTTGATCACCTCGGCAATCCCCGCCTAGAGCGTCGGAGTTGACTTAGCATCCATCCGCTACTCTGGTGAAGCTTTAAATTTCGCCCGAGTTGCAGCGGAGAACGCTTATTCCGCCTGCCGATAAGACAAGCGTGCCCACTCTGTTGATGGACATAAGTCTCGGGGTAAAGTTCCCCCTGGGCCTTGCGAGTTGTCAGGAACAACGGCCTGCGGCGTCGTTCCAAAATGAGATGGGGTAAGAGTCTTGACACCATCATCCCAGTAGATCAATGTACCGTCAAATAGTGGACCTGCTCGATAAGCCGGACGCAGATCATCAACGTTGCGTCGGAGGATATCTTCGGCCCTGACCCTTGCATCGTTGCTCATCCTCAGTAATTCCCTTTCGCGGATAGGCACCACCCCTAAATGCTATGAAGGCGCGAGCTAATGGCTTGCAAGCGGCTTGGACCTGTTTCCGGTTCTTGTCGAACGCCATCCGGGGACGGAACGCATATCCGCAGAACGTGAACGTCACCTGCTCGAACTCCAAGCGGCGTCGGCTGTCCTTGCAGTACACGATCTTCGTCTTGTCGGGATGGAGCACCAGCCCGATCTCGGCGAACCGACCTTCGATCGCCGCCCGCACCTGACGGGCTTGCCGTTCGGTCGCACAATGGACCACCGCATCGTCTGCGAACCGCTCGAAGGAGACGGTCGGGAACTCCCGGGCCATCCACGTATCGAAGCCGTAGTGCAGAAACAGGTTGGCGAGCAATGGGGATACGGGACCGCCTTGCGGCGTTCCCTTCGTCCGGGGGTTGAGGGTGCCATCGGGCATCAGCATCGGCGCTTTGAGCCAGCGTTCCACATAGAGCATGACCCATTTCGAGTCCGTGTGCCGCTCGACCGCTTTCAGCATGAGATCCCATGGCACGGAGTCGAAGAAGGCTTTGACGTCCAAGTCGACGACCCAGTCCTTCTTGAAACACCGCTGTCGGCACACCTTGACCGCGTCCAGCGGCGACCGCCCGGGGCGGTAGCCGTAGGAGTCATCGTGAAAGACCTTCTCCACGCCCGGCTCCAAAGCCATGACCGCCGCCGTCTGCGCCACCCTGTCGATCACGTTCGGGATGCCGAGGACCCTCGTCCCGCCTTTCTTGGGTATCTCCACCGCTCGGACCGGACCGGGAAAGTAGCTGCCCGAGGACATGCGATTCCATAGTTTGTAAAGGTTGCCTTTTAGGTTTTCCTCGAACTGGGCAATCGTCACACCATCGACCCCGGCCGCTCCTCCATTCTCTTTCACTTTCAGCCACGCATCCCATACCAGACGCTTCGGTATGTCGTGCGACTTGACCTGAGACTTTGGCTCACTCATGCGATTCCTCCCTTCTGGTTGATCACATTCGCTCACCAGGACGACCCCGCCCCTTGGCTCCACCTCCACTGCGATACGCAGAGGCTTCACAGCTACTACGGGCGAGTCCGCCAGCGCGCCTCGCATCGGTACTCTGCTCCTCGCGGATTAGCCGCTTGGAGTTCTCCCTCTCGCCGCCTATTCGGCGACAGTGTCGGAACGCGCCTTCACACGTTCCATGCGAGAGCCTTGTCCGGGCTCATGCTGCCTATATGCCGGAGACCACCTGGGCAGTAAACGGGTATCCCCCAGACTCATCCCGGAATAGTCTTGCGACCCCGGTTTCGATCTCGTCTGACTTCATTTCGACACGTCAACGGCAGAGGGCCTGCGCCCATCGCTCATCTTCCCGGACCCCACCCACGGGCACGGCAAAGTCGGCGGGTGGGGTGTTTAGGCTGGTAGAAGGTCCAGGAGTTTGAGGATCCGGCGGTTCGTGCGGGCGTTGTATCGCAGCGCGGCGGCGATGTTGGTGGTGTCGTGGATTCTGAGCAGGCTGACCACTACGTTTCGTAGGGTTGCCATGACGCGTGGCGTGTTACCGGTCCGGACCCGGGAGGCGTCCTCGCCGAGGGTCACATCCCTCACCCAGTGCAGAACCTCGATTCCCCAGTGTTGGCGCACGTACGCGAGCAGGTCAGCGGGGTCGGCCTGCTCGGCGGTGAGGCTGGTGACATACAGCATCGCCTGGTAGCTGGTCTTGCCTTTGACGGTGACGGTCCGTTCGATCAGGAACACCTGCGCGACGTGCGGGAAGTTCACCTCGGGCGGAGCGGGTATGACCTGGATGGTGCGTCGCTCGTGCCGGCCCCGGTCGTCGTCCACGCTCCACGCGGTGACCGGCACCCCGGCCCAGTCCAGAGCGTCGAGCCGGTCGAACAGGGTGGGCTGGTTGTCCAGCACCGGGAAGATGAAGTGCGCGTCCTTGACCTGGCGCAGCCATCGGGCATGCTTACGCTGCGTCTGCATCGCGTCGGCCGTCACCACCTGGCCGGCCAGCTCGAGGGGCGTCAACAGCGGTACGAACGCGGTGATCTCATTGCTTTTGCCGTCGACCTGGCGCTGGGCGAGTACCACCCCCACGCATGACAACGCGGCGAGCAGGTGCGGCGCCGGGTTGCCGGCGCTCTTCGCACCGCGGCTGGTCTTGCCGTCCACCGCGACCTGGATCAGCCGCGGCCGGTGCCGACCGCGTGTACTGGCCCGCCAGCGGCGCTGGCCAGCGGCCTTGGCCCGGCGACGGGCCTTACGACCTCGCGGGGGCCGTACCCCGGTCCGCGCCTTCGCCCGCTGCGCCGCCAGGGCACGCCGCTGCAGCCACCGACCCATCACCGCGTCCAGCACGTCACCGTCGAGCCGGGCGCACAACCCGCGCACCGTCTTCTCATCCGGACCGACATACCGGCCGGTCGCCGGAGCCACCCGGGCGCCGAACACCTTCAGGGTCTTCTGTGAACACCCGGCGATCCACTGCCCGATCGCGTACACCGACGTATTGCCGGCCAGCACCGCCGCCAGGGCCAACCCGACCACCGTCGGCAACCGATGCCGGATCCCTCGCGCGTCCCGCGGATCAGAAACCTCCGACAGCGCCGCGACCAGGCTTTCCTGCCTGTTACGGCCCAACAGGACCGGTCGTGTCTGCTCGTCCGGCTGGTCTTGGACAGCGTTGATCAGCAATGATGCAGGCGCGGGCACGGTACTCCACAGGGTGATCCGAAGGCGTAGACAACCTCAAGATCACCGGAGCCGTGCCCGCCCCGTCAAATCCACTCTGGACCACAACACAAAGTCCTCACACGAGCACTCTCCGACTTTGCCGTGCCCGTGCGGACCCCACCTGACGCGATCAGGCCGCGCCTTTTCCCGCGACGTTCACCACAACGGTCTTTAGCCAATGCAGCTCGGGGTGGTTTAAAGCCTCTCCCCGCAGAGCGACTCTCCCGGCTTCGACGGTTGGCGGGCATGCGGCGGTGGCGGATCTGCGGGTTGACCTGGGGCGATGGGCGTGGGGAGGCTTCGGGGCCGTTTGCCCACGGCTCCGGATCCTGTTTTCCCAGCTCAGCGGCTATTCGGCGGTCTTGAGGCTGCTCATCTTTGGCGGGAGCGGGACACCGCAGTCGGTGAAGAGTTTGGTCTGGGTGTCGGTGAGCCGGGTGGTCTGCTGGAGGCTGCCGGCCGGGCCGGAGAGGGTGACCTGGTGGATCCGGCCGAGTTCGGCGGCGATCTTGGGCCAGGACTGCTGGGTGCGGCGCTCAGCGACGCGGATCAGTAGCAAGGCGAGCCAGCACAGCAGCACGTGAGCACGTATCCGCTCGTCGAGGCGGTGGTAGACCGGCCGCAGGTCGAGGGTGGATTTCAGGGTGCGGAAGGCGCGTTCGGCTTCGAGGAGGTTCTTGTAGCCGAGCGCGATGTCCTCGGCGGACAGGTCGGGGTCGCTGGTGGCGAGGAGGTACTTGCCGTCCAGGCGGGCCTCGGCGGCGACCTTGGCGGTGTCGATGGACAGCCGTCCGGTGGTGGGGTGCTGCTTGAGCCAGCGGCCGAGGGCAGGGTGGTCGCGCAGCGCGCACTCGGCCTTGCGGTGCGGGGCGTCCGAGGGGGCCGTGGGGCGCTTGCCGGTCTTGGCGGCCTTGGCCTTCGCCTTGGTCGCGTCGGCTTCCCGGGCGGTCTTGATGCGCGTCAACTCCTCGCGGATCGCGGTGAGTTGGTCTTCGCGTCGGGCGGCATCGCGTTCGGCCTCGGTGGGGTTGTGGCAGATGATGAAGCGTCTGCCCTCGTCGCCGTCGAGGCGGACCTCTTTGACGCGCAGGTTGTCGCGTACTTCCTGGTAGCGGCCCTGGCGGGCCAGGGCCTGGTCGGCGCGGTGGGAGCCTTCGCGCATCTTGATGCCGGTGATGTAGTGGCCGCCGGCCCGGCGCAGGTAGGACTGGTTGGCCTCGGAGGAGAATCCGGTGTCGCAGACGGTGACCACCCGGCCGAGCCGCCAGTCGCGCAGGCCGTCCTTGACCTCGGTGATGGGAGTGTCAAGTTAACGGCTGATCTTGGTTGTTGAGGTGGTCAGTTGTTGGCCGGGGTGAGCCGGCCTTCGAAGGCGATCTGGAAGGCGTTCAGTGGTGCTTTCCAGCGTATGGTCCAGCGTCGGCGGCCGGCTCCGGTCGGGTCGAGGCTCATCAAGGCCATGTAGACGCACTTGAGTGCGGCCTGCTCGTTCGGGAAGTGGCCACGAGCTCGCACGGCCCTGCGGATACGGGCGTTGACGGACTCGATCGCGTTCGTGGAGCAGATGACCTTGCGGATCTCCACGTCGAAGGCGAGGAACGGCACGAACTCCGCCCACGCGTTCTCCCACAGCTTCACGATCGCCGGATACTTACGGCCCCACGCCTCGGCGAACTCGAGGAACCGCTCGGTGGCGGCGTCCTCGGTCGCCGCGGTGTAGACCGGCCGCAGCGCTTTGGCGATCTTGTCCCAGTCCTGCCGGGCGGCGTAGCGGAACGAGTTGCGCAGCAGGTGCACCACACACGTCTGCACGATCGTGCGCGGCCACACCGTCTCCACCGTCTCCGGCAGTCCCTTGAGCCCGTCACAGACCAGCATCAGCACGTCGGCCACGCCGCGGTTCTTCAACTCGGTGAGCACGTGCAGCCAGTACTTGGCGCCCTCGCCGCCGTCACCGGCCCAGATACCGAGGATGTCGCGGTGGCCGTCGACGGTGACCGCCATCGCGAGGTAGATCGGCCGGTTCGCGACCTGACCGTCCCTGATCTTGACGTTGATGGCGTCGATGAACACGACCGGGTAGACCCGGTCCAGGGGCCGGTTCTGCCACTCGGCCATGCCGTCCATGACCTTGTCGGTGATCGTGGAGATGGTCTGCTTCGACACCTCAGCGCCGTAGACCTCAGCCAGGTGCGCGGCGATCTCGCCGTGGGTCAGGCCCTTGGCCGACAGCGACAGGACCATGTCGTCGACGCCGGTCAGACGCCGCTGCCGCTTACGCACGATCTGCGGCTCGAACGTCCCGGCGGCGTCGCGTGGGACCCGCACCTCGACCGGCCCGACGTCGGTGAGCACCGTCTTGGTCCGGCTGCCGTTACGGGTGTTCCCGCTACCCCGACCCGCCGGGTCGTGCTTGTCGTAGCCGACGTGGTCGGTGATCTCCCCATCCAACGCCGACTCGAGGACCCGCTTCGTCAGCTGCTGCAGCAGCCCACCCTCGCCGGTCAGCTTCAACCCGTCACCACGAGCCCGATCGACCAGCATCGCGATCAACTGCTCATCCGTGACCGCACCCACCGGCTCCACGGCCGGCTGTCCCACGGTGGTCTCGGTCGTCATCTGGCGTCTCTCCCTTGATCGGTCGATCAGCCGTTATTTGTACAGTCCCCCGTGTCCGGCTGGGCTGGGATTGGCCGCCCTGCCAGCGGCGATGATGGTGTCGTAGCGGCGTCGGTAGGCACCCAGTAGCCGGTCGTCGATGGCGTGGGCGCCGTCGGTGCGGGCATGCCGGGTGATGTCGTTGATCTCGCACAACAACCGGATCATCTGCTCGGCCCACACCTGACCCGGGTCGGTATCGCAGATCCCGGCGAGTTCGCGCAGGTGGTGGGCGTTGCACAACTGGTGAGCGAGGCCGTAGCGGCGGTAGGGGGTGTAGCCGTCGTGCACGGCGATGCCGGTGAAGACGGGCAGCACCCCGGCAGCGGTGATCGCCTCACGTCCCCGCGATGGGTGCACGACGAACAGTGACAGGGTGTCGGTGGAAGCCGAGTGCACCCACGCGTTCGTGCTGGCCACCCGCAGCGACGTCTCGTCGAAGTGGGCCACCGGCGCGGCGCAGATCTGGTCGCGTACCACGTCCAGAAACGGGCCGAGTGCGCTGCTGGTGCGCGCCACCACGCTGACCAGGGCCCCGACCGACATGCCCACACCGAGCAGATCGGCCAGGGTCTCGCAGGCCCGCTCGTACGGCAGATGCTGGTAGCCCACCAGATACGCGCCGACCGCCCGCACCCGCGGCCCGTACTGGGTCGGGGCGCCCACCCCATCCGGGACCGGCGCCATCGGCACCGTGCCGCACCGGCAACGGCGATGCCGCAACCGATGCTCCACCACGTGCAGCCGCACGTCGGGCAGGTCGAACACCTGCCGTGTCTCCACCGACGTCACCGGCGCCCGCCGCAACGACCGGCCACAACACCGGCACCCAGTCGGGCGATGCGCCACCACCTCGTCCGGCGTCTCGACCTGCCGCAACGTGAAACCCGCATCCCCCGGCTGCTTGCCCGGCGGCCGATCCGACGGCAGGCGCCGCGACCGTGGCGGCGGCTTGACCGGCCCATCCGACGACGGCGGCTTCGACGACGTCCGCGAATCCCGGCGCAGCCGCGCTTCCAACTCCGCGACCCGCCGCGTCAACACCTCAATCCGCGCGTCCCGCTCAGCCAGCGCCTACTCCAACGGGTGCGGCTCTGGTGAGGTGCGGCGACACGCTGTGTGGCCTGGGGATGTGTTACTGGTTGTGATGGTGAAAGGGATCCTCCCGCTATGTTCGTCGGTTGCGAGACACGAACATCAGCAAAGAGGGAGCCCGGTGCAAGAGTACGCATCCGAGACGGCGGACGATGCTTTCGCCGGCTCATCCGTGCGGTTCGGCGCGATGGTGGACTTCCTGTCCGTGAGCATGCGGCGGGGATGACTCACGCCGAACTGGAGGAGCGGCTGCATACCGATGGCATGCGGTTGCTGTGTCAGTTGTTGCAGGACAGTCTGGATCTTCGTGCCAGTCGGGAGGAACGGCTCGACGAGGTGACCGACGCCGATAGCCATCTGCGGGGGTGGGCCGAGCGGGGGCGGCAGCGGACGCTGGCCACCCGGTTCGGTGAGGTGGTGGTGACGCGTATCGCCTACCGGGCGCGGGCGCGGGCCGATCTGAACCCGGCGGACGCGGTGTTGAACCTGCCCGTGGAGAAGCACTCGCATGGACTGCGCCGGTTGGCCGCGGCCGAGGCGGCCCGCGGCTCGTTCACCGACGCGGCGGCCGCGATTGAGCGGGCCACCACGGTGCGTATCGGGAAACGGCAGGTCGAGGCGTTGGCCGCCGCAGCGGCGATAGATGTGGATGCCTTCTACACCGCCCACGCCCCGGACTGGTCGGCCGATGATGATGTGCTGGCGTTGTCCTTCGACGCCAAAGGGGTGGTGATGCGCCCCGACGGGCTCCGCGCGGGCACCGCCAAGGCCGCGGTCAGCCAGAAACTGGCCGGCCGCCGGTCCAAGGGCGAGAAACGCAACCGCAAGCGGATGTGCGAGGTCGCCGCGGTCTTCGACGTGACCGGCAAGCCGCGCACCATCGCCGACATCCTGCCCGAGGACCCCGAAGCGGCCCAAACTGCTACCCCGGCGCCGGTCACCTCCGGCAAGTGGCTGCACGCCAGCGTGACCGACGACGCCGCGGCGGTGATCGCCGCCGGGTTCGCCGAGGCCGACCGCCGCCGCGACCCCGACCACGCTCGGACCTGGATCGCCCTGGTCGACGGCAACACCCACCAGATCGACCGGATCCACGCCGAGGCCAAAACCCGCAAGATCACCTTGCCGGTTGTTGTGGACTTCATCCACGTCATCGAGTACCTCTGGAAGGCCACCTGGTGTTTCCACCCGGAGGGGCGACCCGAACGCCGAACGGTGGGTCCGCGCCCAGGCCCGGCAGGTGTTGGCCGGACGGGCCGGCATAGTCGCCGCAGCCATCCGACGCAAGGCCACCTACCACGGCCTGGACCCCGGCAAACGCAAACCCGCCGATGTCGCCGCCGCCTACCTGCTGGCCAAAAAACCGTACCTGGACTACCCGACCGCGCTGGCCAACGGGTGGCCGATCGCCACCGGGGTGATCGAAGGCGCCTGCCGCCACCTGGTCAAAGATCGTATGGACGTCACCGGCGCTCGCTGGGGCTCGACGGCGCCGAAGCAATCCTCAAACTCCGCACCCTGATCAGCAACGGCGACTTCGACCAGTACTGGACCTGGCACCTGGCCCAGGAACAACAACGCATCCACAACAGCCGCTACCTCGGCGGTGCCATCCCACAATAGACGATCACCTCAGAGGAGCCGCACCCTACTCCAACCGGGCAAGCCGCTCCACCAGCTCCACAACGGCGGCGAGTCGGACACGACGGTCAGGATGACTCAAACCACCAACAAGATCAAGCGGACGATGAAGAACCTGCTGAACAGTTACGCCGCCGGCACTCCATCTGCGACTGGCGATCCCCGCCGACTACGAACGATCAACGGCCGGCGCCGTGGAGGCCCAGGCCGCATAACGGAGCCCTCCACGATTTCAGGGGATTGACAGCCACGGCGGGAAGTCGACCGGCAGTTGCCGCCACGAGCAGCCGGGTCCAGACCTGACTCCCGATCCCCAGGGCTCCGCAGTGCGCAAGCGCTCAGGAATCAACGGTCAAGCAATCATGATTTACAGCATCAACATGTTATACAGAACCTATCCTGGTGGGGGAAAGTAAACTGGCTGCGGCTCCATCCTCTTGCGAGCGACAATAGAGCCGACGCATGTCGTACTTGACCAGAAAGGGAGTCTTGTTATTCCGCTCAAGAAGAAGGATAGCACCAACGACGAGACTCAAGAACTCGTTGAGTGGATCAAAAGCTTATCGAAGCTCCCAACCAGCCTGAACGGACGCCGGAAGACGACCGGCGGGAAAGGCTGGAAACAATCCTGAATTTGAGTAGAGTTAGCCACTTGATCGCAGGCCAACGAATCATTATTACATCCATTGGGGTGACGCTATCAGCCATTTTCATCCTGCGTAGCGGTCGGCTTCGACGTGGTGCAGAACGAGGATGGCCTGCACGATCGTGGTCGCTCGCCGTGGGCAGCAGCGCAGCTTGAACAGGATCTTCCGCACCACCGGCGCGACGAACATCGCCCGAGCCACCCGCCAAGCCAACCGCCGATCACACGACCTGATCAACGCCGTGACCAGCAGCTACCGACAACGCATAGCCCTGGTCAGGGAGGATAGGGCTTGTCGAGAGTCCTGGTCATCCCGTCGCAGAAGGCCACTTGCTGAGTGAAGGCTACCGCAACACGTCCGAAGATCCTGGTGACCGGCGGCGGGCGAGGGGTCAGGGCTGTTGCGTAGTCGATCAAAGGGCGGTTGAACTGGGGTTTCGCAGGGGGTTCGGCGAGGTCCGGGGTCCATGTGGGACGGGTACGGCCCGTTGGTGATCATGGTGTTTGCGAAGACAACCGTGATCGAGAACAGGACCGTACCCGCTGATGTCATCATCTGACCGAGATCGTGCTGCCGCACCGACCCCCAGCCTGCCGTCACCGGTTGTGGTCACCGGTAGCGACCGTGACAGTGACCGCCGCAGCTTGTTCGTGGCGTTGGCGGTCATCAACGACCCGCGCGATCCGCGGGGCCGGCGGTATCCGCTGGTCAGTGTCCTGGCGGCGGCGGGTGTGCGCGGTACTCGCCGGGGCGTGCACGTTCGCCGCGGTCGCGGACTGGATGCGCTTCCAGGACGAGTCGGTGTGGACCCGGCTCGGGTTCGACGGCCGGGTACCGGCCGCGACGACGGTGTGGCGGCTGCTGATCCGGCTCGACGCCGAGGTGTTGTCGCAGGTCCTCGCGTGTTGGTTGCGGGAGCGGGCCGGGCCGGTCGTGATCGGCGGGCGCCGGGGGCGACTCGTCATCGCCATCGACGGGAAGGTCGCCCGGGGTGCCCGCTCGCCGACGGGCGGCAGGTGCATCTGCTCTCGGCCTACGACACCAGCACCGGGATCGTGCTCGCCCAGGTTCAGACCCGGATCCACGGATAGCGGAGGCGTGATCGCTACGCATCGGTGATAGGCGATGGGTGGTGTGGGTGTTTCGGTGGGTGGGCATGCCGGTTTCCCGGGTGGCGCCGGGTTCGCTGGTCTCCGTGGGCTGGGACATGGCCGATGGGCCGAGTGGTCAGGTCCAGATGGGTAGCCGGCGAGCCGGGCCAGGACTGAGCCAGTAACTGTTGCCTCGGGGGTAGCCGTAGGGTGACCTGCCGGGCGTGGCGGACCAGCCGGGCGGGCACGGTGATCAGCCGGTGGCGCAGGGTGCCGAGGTGGTTGCGGCCTCGTCCGTCGCCGTCGTCGAGGCCGGCCAGTTCCTGCAGCCAGGCGGACAGGTTGACGGCCAGCAGCGCCCCCCACATCCACACCGTGTTGGCCGCCCGGCTGCCGGAGGGCAGGTGCCGCAGCGCGGCGCCGTGCTTGGCATCCCGGATGCGATCTTCGATGTCGGTGCGCATCCGGTGCCAGGCCTCCACCGCGACCGTCTTCGCCGGGGTGGACACATCCAGGTTGGTGGCGATGAACGAGTACGCGTACACGTGCCCGACCAGGCCGTCCAGGGCGAGCGTGAGTTGAGCTTTGGGGATGGTGCGCCGGCGGCGGGCGCGTGGGTCGGCCGAGATATCGGTAGCGTGGACCTTGACCCGCCGCACCACGGTCATGGTGGCGGGTGGCCAGCCGGCCGGTGCGTAGTCGCACACGGCGACCTGGGCGCCTTTCATCCGTTCGGCTTTGCGCCATGCATCGTCGGGGATCGCGGCCGCGGCTCGCCAGACCGCGGGGTTGCGGGTCACTCCGAGGGAAAAGTCGCAGCCGGCCTCCACCGCGGCCTGCGCGATGTCCTTGGCGAAGTAGCCCACATCGCCGCGGACCTTCGGCCGGGCGGTGACCCCGGCCGCGTTGAGGGTGGCCACGCTGCGTTCGATCAGCGAGCCCGCTCCCGGGCGGGGGTCTTCATCACCGGCGAGGAGGTCCGCGGCGGTCACCACCCCGGCCTCCGCCCACGTGGCCACGTGCGGGCGCCCGGCCGGGCGCCCTTGTAGCTGTAGGCGATCCCTTCCTTCTTGGCCCGTACACCTCGACGTCGGTGCCGTCCAGGTCGATGGTGGCCCCACGGTGCGCAGCACCGCCCGCCGGGCGGCGGCAGCAAACCGACAACCCGGCAGGCGATCTCCCCGATGCCTTCCTCGATACCAGCCACCTGCGCCGGACCGAACCGAGACGCCAACTCCACCGCGGTGCTCGCCGCCGGCGTGGGCACCGCGGACAACGCCTCACCCGCCGTATCGGCGCGGCGGCGATCCAGACCCACCCAAACTGCGCGCCGCACATCTGCGCCTGCGCCACCGCGACCAGGAACTCTCCGCGGACAATCCTCGATCCCGCTGCTTGATTCGGCCCACGGCGTCGTCCAGCGCGGCGGTCACGCCCAGCCGGCCGACCAACTCGGCCACCGCCACCACACCCGAGACCGGCGTCAGCGACGCGTCCGGTGCGCCAACACGGACACGACCTGCCAAACCAGGTATCTTCTTCACCGAACGGGTGTCCTCCCACAGCGGCGGATTGGTGTCTCGACAACCCAATCGTCCCTGCTGGCAAGGCATCCGTTCATCTATGCCACGCGGTGGCATATCCCTATCCGCGGATCCGGGTCAGATCACGGCGAAGTCGAACGAAATCCCGGCGTTCACCCCACTACTACGCCTGGTTGCGGCCGTGCTGGGATCCCTGAAGGACGTCCTGGTCGTCGCCGACGCGCTGCACGCCCAGACCGGGCACGCCGATCTGCTCGCCTCCGCCGACGCTCATCTGATGGTCCCGATCAAGGCCAACCCACCAAGCTGTTCGCCAGCTCAAGGCCCTGCCCTGGGCGCAGGGCCGGTCGGGGCACAGACCCGCGAGACCGGTAACGGCCGCAAAGAGACCAGCACCGTCAAGGCACTCACCGTCAAGACCCCGGCGGGATGGGCTTTCCCAACGCCGAACAGGCCGTCCGGATCACCCGGACCCGCCACGATCAAGAGGCAAGACCACTCGCGAAACGGAGTAGTACCTGACTATCTCGCTGCCCGCCGACCAGGCCAAACCCGCCGACCTCGGCACCTGGGCGCGCTCTGAATGGCATATCGAGAACCGCCTACATCACGTCCGAGAACGTCACGCTACGTGAAGAAGACCAACCAGGCCAGGACCCACAACGGTCCTGCCGTGTTCGCCACCCTCCGAACACAGCAAATCGGATACCACCACACCGACGGCGCACCAACATCGCCGAAGCAACTCG